>JBHHXF010000534.1:0-3122 GCA_046756905.1 Anaerolineae bacterium
AGGGAATTGTTGTCGGTATCGCTCATGGCGAGTCACCTCCTGGGTTAATTGTCAATTGTGAATTGTCAATTGTCAATTGTCAACCCCTTTGGCCATCCTTACCCCTCTCTGAGAACTCATTGACAATTGACAATTGATAATTGACAATTGATAATTGACAATTCATGCGCGCGCAGCGCGTATGAGGCCGGCGGCGTCCAGGATCAGGACCACGCGCCCATCGCCGAGCTCGGTTGCGCCGGCCAGGCCGGGCGCCTGCACCAGTGGGTCGCTCAGCGCACGCACCACAATTTCCTGCTGCCCCAGAATGCTATCCACGACAATGCCGACGGGATGCGACCCGTTGCCGACGACGAGGGCGTTGGGGGCACGTCGGAATTGCTCGGTCAACCCAAAGAGACGCGCCAGGCGCAAGAGCAGTAGTACACCGCCGCGATAGGACAGGATTTCGTTGTTCTCGAAAGCAGTTACCGCCGTGGACTCCACCTGAATAACCTCGCGCACGGTTGGGAGGGGAATGGCGAAGGTCTGCTCGCCCACGGCGACAATCAGCGCGTCCACGATCATGAGCGTCAGCGGCAACTGAATGGTGAAGCGTGTCCCATGGCCGGCCTGCGTATCCAGTGAGAGCGAGCCGCCCAGCTCCAGAACGGTATTCTGCACGGAGGACATGCCCATGCCACGGCCGCTGGCCCGGTCTGCCTGGTCGCGCGTGGAGAACCCTGGCGCACAGAGCACGTCCAGCAGCGTGTCGGCGTCGAGCGATGCGTCGGCGCTGATCAACCCCAGGTTGCGCGCCCGGTTCGCAACTTTGTCAGCGTCGATGCCGCGCCCGTCATCTTCGATTTCGATGACGACCACGTCGCCGGCAGTGGAAGCGCGCAGCGCAAGCCTGCCCTCGGCGGGTTTGCCCTGGGCCACGCGCTCATCAGCCGGCTCCAACCCGTGGCTGACAGCATTCCGCACCAGGTGCAGGAGCGGCTCCATCATCCGATCGACGACGAACTTGTCGATTTCCGTCTCCTGCCCGCTCAGCTCGAGCGTGATCTGCTTTTCGCTCTCGCGGGCCAGATCGCGGATGACAAACCGCATCCGCTCAAAGACCTCGCCAATGGGCACCATCCGTACGCGCATCACGGCCTCGCGCAGATCGCGCAGATGACGCTCCAGCGACAGGTTCGTCTCCTGCAAGGCGCGCACCTGGCGGGCCGGCACGTCACCGTTCAGGCTCTTCAGGTTTTCCTCCAGCCGGGCGCGGCTCGTCACCAGCTCGCCGACCATGCGCATCAACTCGTCAAGCCGCGCCAGGTCCACGCGAACGACGTTGGACGGTGCGAGCGCCGGCTTGGTGGTCGGGGCGGGCAGTGGCGGGGCATGGTCCGGCGGGGGTGCAGCGGCCGGCGGCGGGACGTCTGTTTCGTACGGCGTATGCGTGAGCCCGTCCTCGTGCCAACTGGCGAAAGCTGTCTCTTCGGCTGACGTGGCCACGATGAACTCGAAGGCGATGCCGCCGTCTTTCAGGGCGCGCGGTTCGGCGTGAATCACTTCGCCGATTTCCTGGAGCCGGGCGCGAATGCTGTTCACGTTGACGCCACGTTCGGCCAGGGCCGGCGAAGGTGTGAACTCAAAGTGCCACGCGCGAGCGCCGGCCTCCAGGGCAGCATCCAACTTCTCGCGTTCCTCGGGGTTCAACCCGACGACTTCGGCGGCAGGCGGCGGGGCGGGTGTCGGAGCAGTTTCGGCAGGGTGTGCGGTGTCCGGTACGATGCCAGACAGCTCACTCAGAACGGGCACGATGTCGGGCGTCGGCTGTTCTGCGCGGCGCGCGGAGATCACATCTTCCAGCGTTTTCGTGCCGGCGATAAGGGCGTTCAGGCCTGCCTGTGTCAGGCTCGCCTGATCCTGACGCAAGACGCGCAAATAGCTTTCCATGTGGTGCGCCAGTTCCTCGGCCTCTCGCACGCCCACCATGCCCGACAGTCCCTTGAGAGTGTGAAAGCTGCTAAAGAGTTCGTCGAGCAGCGACCGATCCACGCGCTCCTGGTTGACGAACGGCTCGAGCGCCAGCACGTCGCGGCGCACTGTGGTCAGGTGCTCATCGCACTCGGCGAAGTAGTCGTCGAGAAACTCGGCCAGAAAGTCTTGATCGAGCTCTGATGCGTTGGTAGACACGGGCCTATCCTTCACTCTGCGAGCAGCTCCGACGCATGGCCGGCCAACGTGCGCGGTTCAAACGGCTTGGTCAAGTATATTGACGCGCCGGCGGCCAGCGCCGCATCGCGGCTGGTGGCGTCGCCTCGGGTTGTCAGCACGATGATGGGGATGTGGCGGTAGGCGTCGTGCCGGCGCACAAACCGCAGCACTTCCAGGCCGTGCATATCGGGCATGTTCAGGTCGAGGATCATCAACTGAATCGGCCTGAGGGCCAGCCTCTCAATCGCTTCCAGGCCGGTGCTCGCCTCGTCAAAGCTGACATCTTCCAGATCGCGTAGCGATGCCATCACCATCCGACGCATGGTGGCCGAATCATCCACAACCAAGACGTTTCTCATGCCTGTCTCCTCCCCTCGTTCGTTGTTTCGGTCGCCAGTTGGCGTGGCCGGTTCGGCGAGTAGTGTGTGGATCAGCGGGAGCAACTGGTCGCCAAACTCCGACTTGGTAACAAAGCCGTCCGCACGCACAGCCTCGGCCTCGGCGCGATATTCTGGCTGATCGTACATGGTCAGGACGACAACCCGTGGCGCATCCGGCCGTTCCTTGATGTACCGGGTTGCTTCCAGACCATTCATGTCCGGCATCAGCAGGTCCATCAACACCAGATCTGGTTGTGTCTGTGCCACCTGTTCAAGGGCGTCTTCACCGGACAGAGCGTGCCCAACAATCTCGATCTGCGGATCCGTGGACAGGAAGTTCGCTGCCGAGTTGAGAAACTCAGGATTGTCGTCTACCAGAAGAATGCGGATTGATTGCATGGTCTGTTGATTTATGACACTTCACGACAGACCCTAAAGGTTTTGGAAACCTTTAGGGTCTCCTGTGGGTAACTACCCAGCCCGCCGTGACGAGCAATGATGAACCTTGAGAAAATAATTCGGGTACGGGCGACTCGGCTCCGGCCGGCC
>JBHHXF010000535.1:0-3120 GCA_046756905.1 Anaerolineae bacterium
GTTCGGTCTCCGCTCGACCAGGCCGGCGTCCTCCAGTTCGGCCAGGTAGCCGCCGACCGTTGACTTCGCCCGGCCGATGGCCTGGCCGGCCTCGGCCCTTCGACAGGTCCTTCGATGCCCCCTTCGACAAGCCCCCTTCGACAGGCTTGTATAATGCATAGTCCCCCTCTTAAGTGTTGTTAGGGGGCACAACGGCCGTCAGCAGTTCTTTAACAATCCAAATATGGTCAGTTAGTCCCGCAGCCATAGCAGGTGTGCGTGGTTTCCAGCGTAGCTTGGGGTCATCACGGATCTCCACGCGCAGTGTCCTGACCGGACGCACGAAGTTGTATACGAGATCCTCCCAGGCCGCAGACGCACGATACATCTCCAACTCCTTCGAGAAGCCCAGCGTCTTGCGCGTCAACCGGCTGTTGAAGAGACGCATGGTGAGATGTGTCCTTTCGACGTAAGCTGTGCTCTTCCCCAAGAGTTCCAATACTTCGTACTTGTCGCCAAAGATGACGCGCAAGCTGACGCTTACGACGCGCCCATTCTCACGCTGCTTGACTGCCTGAAGATACTGCCAACCTGGCTGGGGGCGTTTGAGCGTTGGTGGTCGTCCAACTCCCGCGTACTCAGGAACTACACCGTAGACTTCCACCATCGCGTCATCGATCCCTCCCCAGCCATCCGAGATGGTAGGCGGTGGTGCGTCGGGGTGCCCCCGGCGCTTGAGCGTCTCGAACACCTTGATGCTGGCTTCTGTTTCCGTTTTGGCAATCCCACGCGCCGCGCGGAGACGGCTATCAATATCGATCATGGTAGAGCGCCAGAACTGGCCGGTCTCTGCGGTTTCAGGGTAGTCTTTTTTCACCCTTGTTACGAACGTAAGCCCATAGACCGTCCAACTGACCCCGTTCGATCTTGTGTTCCGCCAGCAACACCTCCTCAACTCTCTCAGCATGTTGGCCGGCTGCTCGAATCCAATCGATGATGGTCTCTTCTTTGTGCCCTTTCGCACGTGCCAAGACGAGCTAACTCTGACATATCAGCACCTCCCTTTGAGTGTCTGTGGTGCTATATTGTACCTCATCGCTCAACAACACTCAAGAGGGGGACTACCGACTACCGTTCCTCAGGATGCTAGATAACTCTACTGTCCGGTGGTCGAAAAAGCGGAAAGCTATCCCTTGACGCGTCCTTACTCTCGAACTTCATCGCCAGCTCCTACGAACCCAGGTAGTACGCCAGAATCTGCTGAATTAGCCACACCAACACCGGCAGCGTCACCGCCGACGCCACTCCGCGCAGCGTGCCGGGCTGCCAGGGCCAGGTTGGAATTCTGGTCAGCACCTCACGCTCGATCTCCAGGCTGGACATCGCCTGGTGCAACTCCGACATGCCTTCCAGGTCGCCGGCATCCACCCGGCGGTGCAGTTCAGCAATGGCGGCTTCCATGCGCCGGCTGACCGCTGCTTCCAGGGGGGACTTCGCCTCGACCATGCGCCGGTGCAGGCCCAGCAGAGGCACGACAAAGGCGGCCGCCGCCGCAAGGGTCATGAAGATTAGAAGCGCCGCAGTCGCGGGATCGCTCGTCGCTTCCTCGAACATGAAAACCATCGTAAGGTCGGCAATCAGGATGTAGCCCACGGCGGTGCGGGCTGTCAGCCCGGAAAAGGCGTAGAGAGGGTCAGGATGGAAGAGGTCGATGTTTGTAGCCTGGTCGTGGATACGGTCCACTGTCACAAACTGATGGATGGTTTGGTAGACAAGGGGTCCGAGAGTCGCGAGCATGAAGACGACCATGCCTATGTCAAGGCTGATCAGAAGCGGCGAGGTGCCATAGACGGGATTTGGCGGGAGCGGGTCCAGCAGGATGACCAAGACCGTAACCATAGCTCCCAGGCCGCTGGCCAGAAGCGCCCCGCGCGCCGGCAGCGTTGTGAGCCGATAGTGTAGTCTGCGGTACTCTGCGTCGCTCACGGCCAGCGCCGGGCGAAACTTGCGAAGCGCCTCACCGGCTGTTATCTTCAGGTAATGCATCAGCGCCAGGAAGTAGACGCCGTGCATGGCGCGAGCGGCATGGCGTAGTTGGAGGGTGGCCACGGGCTGCGACCCGTCGAGCCATTTGGCGGCGTTGATCACCAGGAACAGCGCCAGCCACATCCCCAGGTAGACCCAGCTCGGGCCGGGCCGGCGCTGAACCCAACCGATGAAGCGATCAACCCAACTGGGCGGGTAGGGTTGCGCCATGCTCTCGCCGGCGGGGGCCGGCTGTGCGGTGATGGTGTCTTGTGTCATGATTACACCCCCTGCGGCCACGTCGGGCTGCGGCCACGTCGGGCCTTGCGTTGAAACACCAGGCTGATACGGGAAGCCTAATGGACTCTAGTTTCCGCTAAATGTGTCAACATAAAGCACTATTTATGGACATAATGACTCGTGTCAACGGTATTAGGCCTGTTTTGGCGGCATTTCTCAAAGTTCAACCCCTCAAAGCTGGGCCAGGACTTTGAGAAATAGAGTTTTATGGTAAGTAAACGCCCTGAAACGGGCAGAATTGGCAACATCTTTGCTTTATGTCTAATGATTTTAGCGGAAACTAGAGTTAAAGAATCAGTAACTACCCAGCCTGCCCTCAGTCCATGAATGAATTCACGGCCTGATACGAAAAACGCGTTGAAACGCGTTCAAGCCTTAACCCGTTTCAACGGGTTTCGCAGTGTCAGACGGGCAATTCATTGCTCGTCACGGCGGGCTGGGTAGTTACAAGAATCACAGTTTTTCAAACAGATTCTAGAACATGCGGTCGGTAAACCACCCTCCGCAGCAGATTCATTCACGGGTATTGCATCTTAGACGGATATTGATCCATCTATACCTACGGTAGCGATCGTAGATGGACGCATTTCCGGGTAAGGCACCAAATCTTGGGTCTTACGCGGAAATACGTTCCGCGTAAGACACTTGCCAAACCCGACGAACACGAGGACAATCGTACGGGATCAGATCCACCAACAGTATATCCGAAAACGTCCCAGAAATCAATAGCTCATGGGGGGAAGCAGAACCAGGCTCTCAGTGCCCTGTTGTTCATGTAGCGGGAGGTTAGCTCAAACAGGATCTGGATCGCACCAT
>JBHHXF010000536.1:0-3120 GCA_046756905.1 Anaerolineae bacterium
CGTCCTGAGTTTATCGAAGGGCTCAGAACAGACTTCACAAGGGTAGGAGCGGTTTCAACCGCCGGCGGGGGGCTTTGTCGAGGCGTCTGAGGCGTCTCCCAATCGTTTCCGCAGCGCCAGGTAGAGCTGCAACGGCCGATAAACAGAGGTGGAAATCAGACCATGATCGGTGGCTCGATCCACCGGCGTGAGTGATGAAGGTGCAGAATAGCACGCTCGAACACAAGGGTAGACGGGTCATTCTGCGTGGCGCCGGCCTTGCCAGAAGCGTTCGTCAGTCGCTGGTGCGGAGACCGGGCAGCCATGGCAGGAGCCGGCGCTTCTTCATGGCCTACTGTGTGGCTATGATCCTGGCATACGCCATATTGGCTCCCACTACAGCCCGACCGGGCTTTCGGCTGTGGGGGCCGGGGGATTTTCCTGCTTTCTACACCGCCGGCCACATCATTCGCGATGGGAACGCGCATCGCCTGTATGATTTTAGCTTGCAGGCACAGGTACAGCAAGCGTTCTTGCTGTCACATGGATGGACCTTTGCGGGTGGGCTTTTGCCATACAACTATCCGCCATTCTTTGCTCCCATCTTCGTTCCCCTGAGCTACCTGCCCCTCGCGTGGGCCTTTCAGGTCTGGAGCCTCGTCAACATTGTGCTGGTCCTCGCGTCCACTGGACTGCTGCTTCATGTTCAGAAAAAGCGTTCCAGACGGGATCTTGCCACCGCCGGCCTCGTCGTTCTTGCCTTCTTCCCGGTCTTTCGCGGACTATACAACGGACAGACCAACTTCCTAATTCTGTTCGTGGTAACGCTCAGCTATCTGGCGCTAAAGAGTAAGCGGGACTATCTCGCGGGGGTAACGCTTGCGCTCGGACTAGTTAAGCCGCAGCTTGTCGTTGTAATAGCTGCGATGCTGCTCTACCATCGGCGGTGGCGCGCGGTCAGCGCCTTCGGCATCACGGGCGCCGTGCTGCTGTTCATCTCATGGATGATGGTGGGTGTTGACGGGTTTATCTCTTACGTCGATCTCGTCCGCCAGATGTCGAACTGGGATTCCATTGCCGGCATCTATCCGGCGGCCATGCCCAACTTGCGCGGCACGGTCTATCGACTTGGGCAACTCTATCACACCTGGTCCGGCACGGATCTATCGCCGACCATGCTCAGAGGCGTCATCCTCCTGCTTTCAGCCGCCGTCTTCGTGCTGGTGCTTCGTACGTGGAAAGGCCCTTGGAATCCCACATCCCCAACATTCGACCGGCAGTTCGGGCAGACGGTGATCGGCACACTGCTCGTGAGTCCGCACCTGAACGGGCACGATCTCACTCTGTTGATCCTCGTCGGGTTCTTGGTGGTCAGTTGCTTTGCTTGCCAGGGGAGGAGCGCCCATGCTCACAGGATGATCGCCGTCGGGCATGTGACGCCGGCTCTGTCATTGGCTGCCCTGGGCAGCGCAGGACAGGCTCAGGTAGTTGCGCTCTTGCTGCTGGTATACATGCTCATCCTGGATAAGGAAAGGGCGCACACTGCTGGCACGACTGAGATCAGCGGTCGGTTACAGGTGGGGGAGTATCGAGCATCATGAAGTGATTGAGGCAAACGAAGAGCCTCGCGATGGGGAGGCTCCTTCACTAAAAGACAAGCCCTCAACCACCAGCCACGCTTCTAGCCGCCCTTCTGTGCCAGCAGGTAGTGCACGAGGGCGTCGACCTGCGCCTCCGACAGCGCCGCACCAAAGTTCTGGGGCATGACTCCCGGCGGGCACGGCCCGGTCGGGCACTCCGGTGCGACGAAGGCGTTGGGATCAACAATCGCCTCGCGAACGTATGTTGCAGCGTCGACCACGCCGGCCTCCTGCGCCCGCTCCTCAGCCTCGTCGCCGATGTCAGTCAGGTCGGGGCCGACTGCTCCCTGCGAGACACCTTCGATGGTGTGGCAGCCCACACAGCCCTGGCTTGTGAAAAGCTCCTCGCCCATGGCGATGACTTCGGGGCCGGCCGCCGCTGATGCCGGCGCCTCGGCCGGCAGTTCCGTCGGTTCGGCGGTCGGGGCCGGCATCGTTGCCGTCGGCGCGGCCTGCGCCTGGGAGGCCGGCGCCTCGCCTGCCTGTGCTGCCGGCTTCGGAGTCGCCCGCGTGACCAGAATGAAGAAGAGGCCGGCTGTCAGGACCAGACCGCCGACGATTGCTGCAATGTTCAGAGTATATCTGACAAGGGTCAGCAGAATCCCATTGGGTTGATCGTTTGTAGCCAAGGTTTACGCCTCCAGGAGATATTGTGAAACGATCGATGATCCAGGACGGTCAATATCATAAGCAAAGTCGGGCGAAATGTCAACTGTCCGAATACGCAATACGCAATACGTCTCACGTCTCACGTCTCACGTCTCGGAGACGCTCCCACTCCGGCACGCCCTTATCCTCCGACTGCTCCCGCATCGTCCGCCGCAGCTCGAAAAGCTGATCTCGCAGCAACGCTGCCTTCTCGAACTCCAGCTCCGCAGCCGCCGCCTTCATCTGCTTCTCGATATCCCTGACCAGGCGCGACAGCTCATCCTTCGGCAACTCGGCCGCCACGCGGTACTCCGCCCGCTCCTCGGCGACCCGTCGCACGCGATCGGTTAGGTCCTTAACTTCCTTGACGATGGATCGCGGCTCAATGCCGTGGGTCGTGTTGTAAGACACCTGCTTGCGACGCCGGCGATCCGTTTCCTTGATTGCCCGCTGCATGGAGCTGGTCATCTTGTCGGCGTACATGATTACTGTGCCATTCACGTGGCGCGCTGCTCGTCCCATGGTCTGGATCAGCGCCTGCTCGCTCCGCAGGAAGCCTTCCTTATCGGCATCTAGAATCGCCACCAGGGATACCTCGGGTAGATCGAGCCCCTCTCGCAGCAAGTTTATCCCGACCACTACGTCGTAGACGCCGAAGCGCAGGTCACGCAGAATCTCGACGCGTTCCAGGGTTTGGACCTCCGAGTGTAGATAGTGTACTCTGATGCCGTGCTCAGCCAGGAAATCGGCCAGATCCTCCGCCATACGCTTGGTCAAGGTTGTCACCAATACCCGTTCGCCCCGGCCCACTCGCTGATTGATCTGTGTCAATAGATCGTCTATCTGGCCCCGG
>JBHHXF010000537.1:0-3119 GCA_046756905.1 Anaerolineae bacterium
CTGTCGAAGGGAACTCGAAGCGGCGTCCTGAGCTTGTCGAAGGGAGGCTGCTCAGGGTGGCCAGCCGGCGGTTGACCGTGGCGGCACTCAGACCTCGAGTCAACTGCTCCGTGACGAAGCGGCTCACATCGGCCCGGGTGACCTGCCGGGGGGCTTTGTCCACCACCCGTGCGAATTGATCCAAATCGCTTTGGTAGTGGACAGCGGTAGTGCTCGTCGGGTGGCGCTGCCGGATGTGTTCGATGAAACGCTGCATCGCTTGTGCAAAGTCTTGATCCATTGTTGGCCCTCCTGGTTCCATATGTACCACAGGTTAGGCCAACTGTATGTAACGTCGTGAGCTCAGCCGAACGGTCTCGCCGTCACAGCGTTCCTCGACATAGCCGCTGAGGATGGTGTAAGTGCGGGACTCCACCGACAGCAGAAAGGCCAGACCGTCGAAGTAGGTCTCATCGCGGGCCAGAATCACCTCGCCCAAGGGGGCGTAGTCAATCTGGTCCAGGATCTGACCGGCGCGGCGGCCCGCCTCATTGATCAGCTGAGACAGAAAGCCGACCGAGCGGCTTTGATCAAAGGCCACACCCAGCAAGTCTTGCATGGGCCGCAGCGTCACTCCGCCGGGCAAGAGGGCGGTTAGGACGGTGCGCTTCAGAAGGTGCGTTTGTTTCATTCGTGAACCATGCCGAATAATCTGTCCGATAACACAGCGGAGCCTCGCAGTCTCAAGCACCAACGAGTGAGCGGAGCGGGCCTTTTAGGACCGGCGGAGCGATGCGGTCTCGCCACGGAGGATCAACCGCAATCGGCGGAGATTCACAGATGTTTCGCTGAGTGGTCAGGGGCGGGGGTCGGCGCTGTTCCTGCGCGGTCCGTGTGGGCTTCGGCGTGACGGGGGTCACCGGTGATCTGGTGGACCCCTTCCCTTCGATAGGCTCAGGCGCGTGCGCTTTGGCCTGTACCTGTTGGACCTCCGGTCACTTCAGCAAATCCTGGGCCGGACCAGACCTCAGTGCAAGGGTTGGACAGATGCTCCGGCTCCCGGTTTCGCGGGCGGGGCCGACGGTGCGCTGGTGTGAATACGATGGCCGGCCCTTCGAGCGGTCGATGCTGTTTGGTGATGGACTCGGTAGGGGGCGCTCGACTGCTGGGTTCTGCCGCGTGGTGGGTGGTGGGCCAAGCAGCCCCCAAAAGGAGCCCGCCGCTCGCCGGCGTCGGGAATCTTGCGTGCGGGCAGTCTACCTTTGCCGCAATCCATCCTCTATCCATTGGAAAGCCTTGCGGTGCAGATCGGCCAGAGCGCCCACCTCCAGGCCCAGGTTGCGGCGAATCTCCATCAGTTGCACCAGGCCGGTGAGCAGCGACCAGAGAACATCCACAACTTCGCGCGGATCGCCCGCTCTGTAGATGCCGGCTTCCATGCCTTCCTGGACGATTTGGGCGGCCAGGCTAAAGTTGCGCCCGGTACGCCGGTTGATCTCTTCGATCACCTCAGGTGAGACGGCCTCTCGCAGCCCCTCGTTGTGCAAAAAGGTCAAGGTGCGATAGTAGGCAGGATACTCCTGATAGTAGGTGTAGAGAAAATCCCAGAAAGCGCGGAGTTTCTCGTCTGGCGACCCAGGAAGACCCTGGATGCGCTCCAGTTCATTGCGAAAGATCTCTATGCTTTCGAAGAGCAAGGAGATGTACATCTCCTCCTTGCTCTGGAAGTAGCGGTACAGCGTACCAACCGCCAGTTCGGCCCGCTGGGCGATCTCCTCGGTGGTGGCGTTCAGGAATCCCTTTTCTTCAAACACCTCCTTGGCCGCCTCCAGAATCTGCTCTCGGCGGGCCAAGCGTTCGCGCTCTCGTCGCTCCTGTGTACCCAAGAGTTACCCCCTCCGTCATGGACCTGAGTTACCAGAATCGGCTGATAGCTGATGGCTGATAGCGCCATCTGGCATAGGCCATTTGCCATCGGCCATCTGCTATCTGCCATCTGCCAATGGTCCCAACTGGCGCGCCACCACGTTGCGCAGGATTTCTGAAGTCCCCTCGCCAATCTCCAGCACCTTGGCGTCCCGGTAAAAGCGCTGCACCGGAGACTCCATCATGTAGCCGTAGGCGCCGTGGATCTGCAACGCCTGTTCGGTAATGCGAGTGCAGGCCTCGCTGGCGAAGAGTTTGGCCTGGGAAGCTTCCTTTATATGGGGCTCCCCCTGATCGGCCAGCCAGGCCGCTTTGTGGGCCAGAAGTCGCGCTGCCTGGATAGCAGTGTCCATATCAGCCAGTTTGTGCTGAATGGCCTGGAAGCGACCGATGGGCCGGCCAAACTGCTCCCGCTCGTTGGCATAGGCCAGTGCCGCCTCGAAGGCGGCCCGCGCCAGGCCGGTGGCAAAGGCAGCGGCCACAATGCGGCCCACGGTCAGACTCTGCAGCGCCCGGTAGAAGCCCAGATTCTCCTCCCCCAGCAGCGCCTCGGCCGGCACGCGGCAATCCTGGAGCACCACCTCAGCCGTCTGCCCGGGGCGCATGCCCAGCATGGGGAGCCGCCGGCCCACGGAGAAGCCCGGCGCCTCCCGATCCACGATGAAGAGGCTGATGCCTTTGATGCCCTGCTCGGGGGCAGTGTAGGCGGAGATGACCACGAAATCGGCGAAGGGGCTGTTGGTGCAGAAGAGCTTGGCCCCGTTGAGGATGTAGCCGTCGCCGTGACGCTCCGCCCGCGTGCGGATGGCGGCCAGGTCTGAGCCGGCGGAGGCCTCGGTCATGCCGAAGGCGCCGATGCGCTCGCCCCGAATGCCCGGCACAAGGTAGCGCTGCTTCTGAGCTTCGTCGCCGAAGAGGGCAATGGGGGTGAGGGCCAGGACCGCGTGGCAGTAGAGGCCCATGGTTACGCCGGCCGACGCCCGGCCCAATTCCTCGAAGAGGAGGGCCAGGGCGATGTGCCCCATCACGGTCCCGCCGTAGGCCTCGGGCAGGTGCACGCCCAACCAGCCCAACTCCCCCAGCCGGCGGAAGAGGTGCATGGGGTACTCCCCCGTCTGATCCCATTCCTGGGCAAAAGGCTCAATCTCTTTTCGGGCGAAGTCTGCCACCGCCTGGCGGAACATGGTCTGTTCTTCGGTCAGTTGGAAGTTCAT
>JBHHXF010000538.1:0-3118 GCA_046756905.1 Anaerolineae bacterium
TTCGTGCCGGCTGTAGCCCTTACCCTCACCACACTGGCCTTCAACTTCCTGGGCGATGGGCTGCGGGATGCATTCGACCCACGGCTCAGGGGCGAGTAGCCCAGCCCATGACGAGTATTGCGTACTGCGTATTGCGTATTGCACCATTTCGAGAACACCCTCTACGCAATACGCAGTACGCAACTCGACAAATGCGGTGCACATATTGCCGCCGTGCCTGGCATGCACATTAGTTGCCATCGCGTGCGCGTTGATCGCTGCTTGCAGCCTACCACCACCGAGTCAATCTACCCCAGGGATTGCCCCTTTCGCCACTGCGCCGCCGGCCATCGACATCAGCCCCGGCGACCTGGAGGCCGTCCTGCCCCGCGATGCCATCCCCGCCATCACCGATCCGCAGTTCGACGATGCGGAGAGCGCTCGGGCTTACATGCGGCCCGACGAACAGATTATCGGGCTGATCCTTGACGGCGATGTTCGTGCCTACTCCATCAACATCCTCAGCCGGCACGAAATTGTGAACGATCGGATCGGCGGAGAGCCCGTTGCCATCACCTGGTGCCCGCTGTGTTACTCGGCGCTGGTGTTCAGCCGGCGAGTGGACAAGCAGGAACTCACCTTCGGTGTATCGGGCAAGCTGTACCAGAACAACCTCATCATGTACGATCATCAGACCGAGAGCTTGTGGAGCCAACTGCTGGGACAGGCGGTGGCCGGCCCGCTGCAAGGCGAACAGCTCCGCCTGCTCACTGCCGGCCAGAGCACGTGGGAGGATTGGCGCTCCGAACATCCAGATACGAAGGTTCTCTCCAAGCCCAAGACCTCGAAAGTGGTCCCCAGCACATCGGACGCCGCAGACTCGACGTATAATTACTCTACCGATCCTTATGAAAGCTACTATGCATCCAAAGACCGAGGTCTTGTGAATCGCAGCGTACCAGAAGATGCAAGTATCACTGCGAAGCGTCGTATCTTGGGCCTATGGGTTGAGGACAGAGTTAAAGCCTATTACTTCAGGGCGTTGAGGATAGAAAAGGTGGTCAATGACACCGTCGCCGGCGTACCGGTTCTTATCGCTTTCGATTCGCAGAGTGAGAACGGCGCCGGCTTCCAGCGCCGGCTCGACGGCCAGGTCCTGACCTTTGCAGTATCTGCGGAAGGGGATCGGCTGATTTTGCAGGACCAGCAGACCGGCAGCCGCTGGAACGGCCTCACCGGTCAGGCCGCGAGCGGACCGATGGAAGGCCGGCAGCTCCGCCGGCTGCCCACCACCTATGCCTTCTGGTTCGCCTGGATAGCGCACTTTCCCGAGACGCAGATCTATCAGCACGACTCTTTACCGACTGAAACTCCCTGACGCAAAGCATCGGCGTGAAACGTAAAACGTGAAACGTGATGGATTTCGCATCTCGCATCTCGCATCCCGCATCCCGTATCGCGCATCCCGTATCGCGCATCCCGTTTCACGTTTCACGTTTCACGAGGACGAGTGAAAAAAGATGAAGAAACTCTGGATACTGATTTTGTCAATGACCGGCCTGGTCGCTGCCTGCACCAGCCCGCCGCCGGCCCCCGCCGGCAAGATCATCTTCGAGTCCTACCGCGACGGCAACGCCGAAGTGTACATGATGGATGAGGATGGTTCCAATCTGGTCAATCTCACCAACCATCCGGCTTATGACGGCGTGCCGGCCTGGTCCCCCGATGGCCAACAGATTGCGTTTACTTCGGAGCGGGATGGTACGGCGAACATCTATGTGATGAATGCAGATGGGACGAACGTGGTCCGTCTGACGGATGAAGGAGGGAACAGCGCAGTGCCGGCCTGGTCGCCGGATGGCTCACGAATCGCCTTCCTCTCGGATCGCACCTACAAAATGCCGGGGGAAGGAGGATACACTGAAGTTGAAGCTAACAGCAAGATCTGGGTCATGGGTGCGGATGGTAGCGAAGCGACGCGCGTCACCAGGATGTTGGGCCTGGACATGTTTCCGAGTTGGGCGCCGGATAGCCGGCGACTGGTATTCATGAGTGTGCGGGACGGCAATCCAGAGGTCTACCTTCTGCGCGACGACAAGATCGAGGTAAATCTGACGAATCACCCGGCGCTCGACCTGAATCCGGAGTGGTCTCCCGATGGATCGAAGATCGTTTTTATGAGCGACCGCAGTGGGAACATGGACATTTTCGTGATGGAAACGGATGGCGGCAACATTGAAAACATCACAAACCAGCCTGGCAACGATGGCGATCCCACCTGGTCTCCCGATGGGTCAAAGATCGCGTTCATCTCTGATCGAGACGGCAACACGGAAATCTACGTGATGAACGCTGACGGATCAGATCAACGCCGGCTGACCAATGACTCGGCCAAGGACCAGCATCCGGCGTGGTGGCAGCCGGACTGAGCGGGGGAGCAGTCAACATGTCCGGGTGGGACACCCTGAAGCACGAAAATGCTAGATGGCTAGATGGCTTGTTGGCTTGCGGAGTGCTCAGCCATCCATCCAGCCAACTAGCTAACTATTTTCGGAGCGGAGGCGGACCATTTGCCCAAACGCGTCCCACAGGGTGGAGATCATGGAATGGCAGTTTGCTCTTAGCAAGGTCTTCTGCTATACTAGCCATGTGACTAGTATGTCATATAGCTAGTATGTCAAATGACTAAACGACTAGGAGATGGGATGTGCTGGACTACATCTATCCCGAGGAAGAACAGCGCTTCTTCACCGACCGGGAACGCCATCTGGCCTTGCTGGCTTTGAGCAAGGATTTGCTAACCCAGGGTACGCGCAAGCACCTAGCCTTCAGTGGCTACCGCCGTGTGGGCAAGACGGTCATGCTAAAGGAGTTCCTTCGTCGCCATCTGGCTGAAGAAGAGGCTAACCGCGTGGCAGTAGCCTATCTCGACCTCCCACGGCTGGCCTTTACGCCGGAAGCCTTCGCCGTCCAATACATTGGCAGTCTCCTCTACTGGCTTGGAGAGCGGAACGATAAGCGGATCGAGCCATACTTCGACCCCGTCGTCCAATTGACAGTCATCGGGCATTATGGCAGCCAGGCTTTGTCTGACCACCTGCGTACTTTCCATCAGGAGCTACAAAAGGAAAAGCCGGAC
>JBHHXF010000539.1:0-3103 GCA_046756905.1 Anaerolineae bacterium
CCAATATCCAATATCTAATCTCCAATATCCAATATCCATCCACACCTGCTCATGTATCGCTCCCTCTGGCAGTTAATCCTCCTCGGCTTCGCCATGCTGGCCTGCTTCGCCGGCATGACCCGCCTGACCCACTTCACGCGCCAGGGACACAACTACCTGCTCCTCTTTTTCGTTGCCTTTGCCTTCTATCTGGTAGCCACGGCACTGATCTTGCGCCGGTCCGCCTCACCAACCATCTTACGGCTCCTCACCATCGCCGTCTTCGCGGTCCTGTTCCGCATCCCCCTGTGGTTCACCACGCCGACGCTGTCCACCGACGTCTGGCGCTATCTGTGGGATGGCCGGCTCATCAACCACGCCGTCAATCCCTATGCGTTCCGGGTCGATGCGCCGGCCCTGGACTCCCTGGCTACGCCATCACGCCAGCGGGTGGACCACGCATGGATGGCCACGCCCTACCCGCCGGCCTCGGAGCTGACGTTCGCCACCGTCTACCGCCTGGCGCCGGAAAATCCGACGGCCATGCAGATCGCTTTCACGCTGTTCGACCTGGCCACATCTGTCGTTATCGTGCGACTCCTGCGCCGGCTGCACATCCCGGAAGACCGGGTACTGATCTACGCCTGGAACCCTCTCATCGTCGTCGAGTTCGCCCACAGCGCCCACGTCGAGTCGTTTATGACCCTGTGGGGCATGTTGGCCATCTATTGGCTCATCGCCGGCCACCGGACACGCAGCGCTGTTGCCCTCGCCCTGGCGACGTTGACGAAATTCGTGCCGGCCCTGCTGCTGCCGGTTTTCGTGCGGCGGTGGGGCGTGCGGCGAACACTGCTGTATGGTGGGCTGGTTGGCCTAGCTCTTGCGCCGTTTCTGGGAGCCGGCCTGGGGATCGGCGGGGGCGTACAGGGAACAGGCATATTCGGAGCCTTACGCGTCTACGCCACCCGATGGAAAACGAACGACGGCCTATTTTTCTGGTTTGTGCGTGCGCTGGATGGTCGTCTGAACGATCCGTTGATGGCAGCCAAGGTGGCTATTCTGCTGACTCTGCTCCTGCTCAGTCTGACGGTGCTCTTGCGGGATGGCGAGGGAGAGCAGCGGGTTATCGGCAGTGCAGTGCTGCTACTAAGTGCCTATCTGCTGCTGACGCCGGCCATGTTTCCCTGGTACCTGACATGGCTTATCGCGCTCCTCCCCCTGTTGCCGCTGCGACGAAGTGTGGCAGCCCTGGCCTTCACCGCCGGCTGGCTCTACTTCGCTGCTGCTGTGAACCTGTCCTACCTGTTCTACCTCAACCCCGCCGATCCGCGCGAGTACGAGTGGATTCGCCGGACTGAGTACCTGCCGCTGTTCGGGTCGCTGGTTGTTGCTGTTTGGCTGTACGGGTGGGAACTGAGAACCAAAATAGAGGATACCTAGCTCGCCGCCACCGAAGGGTCGGCCGGCCTGGACAGGCGTGCCAGGGCCCGCCGGCGCTGCCAACTCTGAAGCAGGGTAATGCCGGCGACGAATAGATAGCCCGTTGCATAGAACATCATCCATGGTACCATTACCCAGCCATGTATCGGCCACAAAGCGACCATTGTAAAAAGAGCATAGCCAGCTAACCCCAGCTCGCCCCATACGACCGGGTTGCGCGGCAGGGCATAGACGCTGTCCGCCCAACTCCCCCGCTGATCCCACAGATCGAATTTGGGCGTGCGCCGGAAGACGCTACCTCGCCCGGTGAGCGCCTCGAATACGGCAACGCTGTTGTTGAGCGAGATGCCGAAGCCGAGCAACGTCAATAGTGGTAGCACACACAACCGATCACGGAGCCTCGGCGTGTCAGAGGTGTGTGCCAGACTGTATAGCAGGGGAGGGCCAACCGCCGCCAGAGTGAACCACGGGAATAGTCGAAGAAAGGGCCCAGACCAGTATCCGATGGGCAGTGTCAACAGCAGAACGAGCAACATCAAAGGGTGCACCGCGTAGCTGGTGAGGTGAATAAGGCCGGCCAGACGGACGTGGCGGGGAAGGTCAGCCTGCCACATACTTGATGCCAGCTTACGAGCTGTCTGGAGGCTCCCCTTGGCCCAGCGAAACTGCTGACGCTTGAAGGCGTCCAATTGCGCCGGCAATTCAGCCGGCACCACCACATCCGGTCGGTAGCCCACTCGCCAACCACACAACTGAGCGCGATAACTCAGGTCCAGGTCCTCGGTCAGGGTATCAGCCTGCCAGCCGCCGGCATCGCCGATGCACACTCGTCGCCACAGGCCGGCGGTGCCATTGAAGTTCAAGAACAGACCCGTTTGCACACGCGCTGCTTGTTCTACCACGAAGTGACCGTCAACTCCCAAAGCCTGTGCGCGAGTAAGGGCACTGTAATCGCGATTGAGATGCCCCCAGCGGGTTTGCAGACAGCCCAAGTGAGGATCGCTGAATGCCGGCACGGTGTGGCGCAGCCAGTCCGCAGCAGGCACGAAATCAGCATCAAAGACGGCAACCAGTTCACCTGTAGCGCTCTCCAGACCGTCGTCCAGAGCGCCAGCTTTGAACCCCGTCCGGTCAGTGCGGTGAAGGAGACGAATGTCCAATCCCTGAGCCTGGTAGCGGGCTACCAACTGGCGTGCAATCGCCGTCGTGGCGTCCGTGGAGTCGTCCAGTACCTGGATCTGCAGGCGGTCGCGCGGGTAGTCCAGGCCGGCAACCGCCTTCACCAGGCGCTCGACAGTGTAACGCTCGTTGAAGATAGGCAGTTGGACTGTGACGCGCGGCCAGGATGCTAAATCGTCAAAAGCTTGGACATTGACAGGTTGCGGGGCTGTCGATCGAAGGTAAGTCAGGCTTAGCCATAGTGTATGCAGGCCGTAGGCTGCCAGTCCGCAGAGGCAGAGAACGTAGAGGGCAACGACGACAATCATGATTGACTACGGCTCCGAGGTTGTGTTGTCATCCACCTATGATACTTTCAATCTTCCAGTACAAGATATGCTACATCTCACTCCTGCTGATTGTCGCCGGTTGGCAATTATACTGGACTCCTGTCGCAACGTCAACTCCTCGCCGGCCAGGGGGTGCTCTAACGACTTGTCATTGCGAGGAGCCCTTCGGCGGGCCC
>JBHHXF010000540.1:0-3099 GCA_046756905.1 Anaerolineae bacterium
ACACGCTTTTCGTGCCGGAGCGTATCGAAACCAAGCGGCCGGAGTGTAAAAATGCCTGTTTTCGAGACCCGCTTGGCTTCGATACGTCGCGGAGTTCATCAGAACCGCTCCCGCCGGATCGCCAGATCCGGCGGTTGAGCAGCACGAATCCGTGGTGATTTCGTCGCCTTTGGCCTGGATTTGACAATCCAGGCCGAGCGGAGTCCGTAATGTGCCATTGTCAAGCTAAGCGGTTGAGAGAAGGGGGGAGGTTTCGGGGACGAGTGAGGCAACACTCGCCCCCTGGTCGTTTCAGGCTCGTAGGACCTGCAGTCGTTCCTGCAGGCGCGCCAGGCGATCCTGGGCCTGGGCTAGCTTTTCCCGCTCCCGCTGGACCACTGCTGCCGGCGCTTTTCCAGTGAATTGCTCGTTGATAAGCAGGCCCTCGGCCTTGGCGATCTCTCGCTGCACACTCTCGATGGCTGACGC
Organism: Anaerolineae bacterium; assembly: GCA_046756905.1. Taxonomy (GTDB): domain Bacteria; phylum Chloroflexota; class Anaerolineae; order Epilineales; family JAANWY01; genus JBHHTZ01. Next base: position 469 of record JBHHXF010000540.1, read on the forward strand.
CAGGCGGTCGCGCTCGCGGTCGAGATCCACCATCCCGGCCAGCGGCAGGTATGCCTGGACACCTTCCCCCACCACCACCGAAGCGGCCTGGGCCGGCGGCTCCACCCGGTCGGCCCGAATCTCCAACTGCGTGTCGTCCACGCGCGCCAGGGTGGTGATGATGGTTGCGTGCTGGCGCAAGAGGTCGGCCCGGGCATCGGCGCTGATGATGGCCGCGATGCGCCGGCCTGGCTCCACGTTGTACTCGGCGCGGGCGTTGCGAATGCCCCGAATCAGTTCCTGGATAAGGGTCATCTGGTGCTCGCTGTCCGCGTCGCGCCGGCCGGCCTCGGGCCAGCGGGCGATGATCAGCGCCTCGCCCTCGTGGGGCATGCGCTGCCACACCTCCTCTGTGATGAAAGGCATGAAGGGGTGCAACAGCCGCAGGGTCTGGTCGAGCACGTGGATGAGCACGTGGCGCGTAATGTTAGCCGCGTCTTCGTCATCGCCGTATAGCCGAATCTTGGCCATCTCGATGTACCAGTCGGCGAACTCGCTCCAGAAGAACTCGTTGATCTGCCGGCCAGCCTCGCCAAAGTGGTAGTCATCCATCAGCCGCGTGGCGTCGTCGATGACGCGGTTGAGCCGGCTGAGAACCCAGCGATCAGGCAGTGCCATTGCAGATTGCAGATTTAGGATTGCGGATTTAGCTTCCGTGGCACGTAGTCGGAAGTCCGAGGTATTCGTGATCACGAAGCGGGCGGCGTTCCAGATTTTGTTGGCGAAGTTGCGGTTGCCCTCGATCCGGTCGTAGGCCAGCTTCATGTCGTTGCCAGGCGACGAACCGGTTAGCAGCGTGAAGCGCAAGGCGTCGGTGCCGTACTCATCCATGACGTCCAGCGGGTCAATCACGTTGCCTTTCGATTTGCTCATCTTCTGCCCGTCTGCATCGCGGATCAGGCCATGCAGGTAGACCGTGTGGAACGGAATCTCGCCGGTCATCTCCAGCCCCTGCATGATCATCCGCGCCACCCAGAAGAAGAGGATGTCGTAGCCCGTCTCCATCACCGAGGTCGGGTAGAAGTAGGCCAGGTCTTCGGTGTCGTCGGGCCAGCCCAGGGTGCTGAAGGGCCACAGGCCGGAGCTGAACCAGGTGTCGAGCACGTCCGGGTCCTGCTGGATGTCGGCGCTGCCGCAATGCGCACAGTCCGTCGGGTCCTGGCGACTCACGGTCATTTTGCCGCAGGCCTCGCAGTACCACACTGGGATGCGGTGACCCCACCACAACTGCCGGCTGATGCACCAGTCGCGGATGTTCTCCAGCCAGTTGTAGTACACCTTCTCGAACCGCTCGGGGATGATGCGGATGCGACCGTCGCGCACCGCTTCCAGGGCCGGCTCGGCCAGGGGCTTGATCTTCACGAACCACTGGGTGGACACCAGGGGCTCCACTAACGTGTGGCAGCGATAGCAGCGGCCCGGCGAGTGGGTGTGATCTTCCACCCGCAGAAGGAGCCCTTCCTTTTCCAGGTCGTCCACCAAGGCCTGTCGCGCGTCGAAGCGATCCAGGCCGGCGTACGGGCCGGCCTCGCGGCTCATGGTGGCGTCGGTGTTCATGGCGTTGATGATGGGCAGGCCGTGCTCGCGACCGATTTCGTAGTCGTTGGGGTCGTGGCCGGGCGTGACCTTCACCGCACCGGTGCCAAACTCCGGGTCCACCCGCCGGTCGGCGATGATGGGGATTTCACGACTCAGGGCCGGCAGCACTGCTGTGCGGCCCACCAGTTGCCGGTAGCGTTCATCCTTGGGGTTCGTCGCCACACCGGTATCGCCCAGGATCGTCTCCGGTCGGGTTGTTGCCACTTCGATGAATTCGGTCGCGCCCTCGGCCCAGCGCCCGGATCCCCACTCGGCCGCCGGCCCGTGCCATTCGTCGTTGACGAGGGGGTAGCGCACGTACCACAGGTGGCCGGCTTCCTCGTCCTCGTGCTCCACCTCCAGGTCCGACAGGGTCGTGGCACAGCGCGGGCACCAGTGGATGAGATAGTTCCCCCGGTAGATGAGCCCCTTGTCATAGAGGTGCACGAAGGCCTCGCGCACGGCCTGGCTGAGGCCCTCATCCAGGGTGAAGCGCTCACGCTGCCAGTCGCACGAGGCGCCCAGCCGGCGGTGCTGGTCGGCGATGACGTGGCGGTACTTGCGCACCCACTCCCACGTGCGCTCCACGAATTTTTCGCGCCCCAGGTCGTGGCGCGTCAGGCCCTCTTTGGCGATCTCGCGCTCCACCACGTTCTGGGTGGCGATGCCGGCGTGGTCTTCGCCGGGCACCCACAGGGCCGGCACGCCCTTCATCCGGTTGTAGCGGGTCATCAGGTCTTCCAGCGACGCGGTGATGGCATGCCCCAGGTGCAGCTCGCCGGTCACATTGGGCGGCGGCATGGAGATGACAAAGGGTTTCTGGTCCCGCGACGCCAGACCCTTCTCGAACTGCGTCTCCGGTCGGAAATAGCCTTGCGACTCCCACCACTCGTAGAGCCGGCCTTCGGTGGCCTGCGGATCGTAGGTGGTGGGCATGTCTGCCTGTGTGTTTGTTGTCATTGGACGAGACCTTTCGATGTTACGGGTATTGGATATTGGGTATTGGGTATTGTC
>JBHHXF010000541.1:0-3093 GCA_046756905.1 Anaerolineae bacterium
CGAGTGGGGGGAGCGGAGGTGGTGTCTGCGCTGTCGCTCGGCCTGGATTGTCAAATCCAGGCCCACTGGGGGAGCAGGCGGTGGGAGGCGGCTGGGATCTGACGATCCAGCCGGAGCGAGAAGCAGGAGCCGGAGCGAGGAGTAGGTAGCCGGAGTGAGTGTATGCCGGCGATTGCAGACTGAGAAGCTGAAATGCGATTCTACGAAGAGAGCCTGGGCCTGTCTGATAGTGCGTTCGGGATTCTGCGCAGCCTGATTCACGAACGCACAGGCCTGTTCTACGAAAACAGCAAACGCGACGTGCTGGCAAACAAGCTATCACCCCTGGTCATCGAGCGCGGGTTCGAGGCTTTTCTAGATTACTATTATCTGCTAAAATATGACCCGGAGGCCGGCGAGGAGTGGCAGCGTGTAATCGACGCCCTCTCGGTCCAGGAGACCTACTTCTGGCGCGAGATGGACCAGGTGCGCGCGCTGGTGGAGGTGGTGGCGCCGGAGTTCTTTTCGATGTACCCCGATACCCCGCTGAGAATTTGGAGCGCCGCCTGCGCCACTGGCGAAGAGCCGCTCACCATCGCCATGGCGCTGAACGAGGCCGGCTGGTTCGACCGCGCACCCATCCAAATCTACGCCAGCGATGCCAGCCCCAGCGCCATCGAGCGGGCGCGCCGAGGCGTGTACCGCGAGCGGTCGTTCCGGTCCCTGCCCCCCGAGCTGCGCGCCAGGTACTTCACCGAGACGCAGGGGGGCTGGCAGGTGTCGCCGGCGCTCCACGCGCGCGTCCAATGGAGCGTGGCGAACCTGGTAGAGGAAGCAGACGTGGCCCATCTGGCTACTGCGCCCGTCATCTTCTGTCGCAACGTGTTCATCTACTTTTCAGAGGACGCCATCCGCAAGACGGTTAACCTGTTTTCGCAGCGGATGCCCACTCCGGGCTATTTGTTCGTGGGAGCAGCGGAATCGTTGTTGAAAGTGACCGCCGACTTCGAACTGCAAGAGGTTGGTGGCGCCTTTGTGTATGTGAAGTAGAAAGACAGACCCTAAAGGTTTCTGAAACCTTTAGGGTCTCACGAGAGGAACAGATGAATCGAGTCATACGCGTACTCATCGTGGACGATTCCGCCTACGTGCGCAAAGTTCTGAAACAGATGCTGTCGCGCAGCCCCTTCATCGAGGTCGTGGGGGCCGCACGCGATGGTGAAGAGGCGCTGGAGCTGGTTGAACGACTTGACCCCGACGTCGTGACATTGGACCTGATCATGCCCAAGATGGATGGGGTGTCGTTTCTGCAGGCACAGATGGCGCGGCAGCCGCTGCCGGTTGTGATCGTCAGCATCGCCAGCGAAGGGGGTGAAACCGCGCTGCAAGCGCTGGATGCCGGCGCCATCGACTTTGTGCGAAAGCCCACCGCGCTGGCGACAGACAAGGTGTTCGAAATCAGCAGCGAACTGATCGACAAGGTCAAAGCGGCCGCCAGTGTGCCGAGGACACGCCTGCAACCCGCTCCGACGCGCGAGTTACCCCCGGTGCGCCCGTTGGTCCGCGAGCCGCGCGCAAGGCTGGTGGACATCGTCGTGCTGGGGATTTCAACGGGCGGACCGCAGGCCCTGCGACAACTGATTCCCCAATTGCCGGCCGACCTTCCGGTCCCACTGGCGATGGTTTTGCACATGCCCGTCGGCTACACGGAACTTTACGCTCGCCGCCTGGATGAGATTTCACCCCTGAAAGTTGTGGAGGCAAGCGAAGGTGACAGCGTGCAGCCGGGCGTCGCCTTCCTCGCGCCGGCGGGCCGGCATCTGACTTTCCGGCGCCAGTCGGACGGTACCGTGGTCACGCACCTTGACGCACGTCCGTTTGACACGCCGCATCGGCCATCGGTGGATGTGCTGTTTCAATCCGCCGCCGAGGTGTTCCACGAGCGCGTGCTGGGTGTGGTGATGACCGGCATGGGGTCCGACGGCAAGCATGGCGCAGCCTGGATCAAGTCCCAGGGCGGCACCGTTTTCACGGAAGCTGAGGAAACGTGCGTGGTGTACGGCATGCCGCGCTCCGTGGTTGAAGCGGGTTTCAGCGACAGGAGCGTGCCCCTCGACCAGTTGGCCGAGACGATATTGGAGGTATTGTGATGGCGAAAATCCTGGCTGTGGATGATTCTAATCTGTCGCGCCGGCTGTTGCGCCGCATCCTGGAGCCGGCCGGCCACCAGGTCATCGAAGCAGCCGACGGCATGGCCGGCCTGGAACGTTATTTCCTCGAAAAGCCCGACCTGGTATTCCTCGATCTCACGATGACTGGAACACACGGCCTGGACGTGCTGCGCCAGCTCCGCGAGATGGACCCTGCAGCACGCGTGATCATCGCCACAGCCGACATTCAAAAATCATCGCGTGTCATGGCGGAGGAGGCCGGCGCAATCGGCTTCGTCAACAAGCCGTTTATCGAGGAGACCGTCTTGATGGCCGTGAATACAGCTCTGGCGGGAGGCAACGATGAAACTAAGTGACCAACAGAGTGACGCTTTGGTGGAAGTAATCAACATTGCCTTCGCGCGTGCGGCCGCTGCGCTGTCGGATCTGACAGGCTCGCGTGTATTGATCGAGGTGCCGCAGGTAGCGGTGCTTCCCATCGCGGAGTTGCCGGCCGCTCTGGCGAGCCTGATACAGGGCGACGTCGCAACCGTGCACCAGATCTTCTCCGGCCCGATGTCCGGCGATGCCTTCATGCTGCTCGACTATGAGGGCGCAGTAACACTCACAGGCTTGTTGACGGAGGAGCGCGTCTCTACGAGGCGGCTCGACATGTCGGATCAGGAGGTACTGACCGAGGTTGGCAACATCCTATTAAACGCCTGTCTCGGCATGTTCGGGAACCTGCTCCAGGTGCATATCTCCTTCTCGGTGCCGCGTATGCAGCTCGATTCGCTGAGCACGCTGCTCGATTCTCTCACCATCGGCACGCAGGATCTGCGCTACGCGCTGGTAATCGCCACGACCTTTCGCCTGCACGGCAGCGCGGTGGGCGGGCACATTGTGATCGTGCTGGGTGTTGTATCCCTGGATCGTTTGATGCGAGCAATCGAGGATTTGGGGT
>JBHHXF010000542.1:0-3091 GCA_046756905.1 Anaerolineae bacterium
CCAATCTCCACTACCCCATCCTCCTCGCCGGCCTGCTCATGGCCGCAACCCTGCTCATCCTCGGGGCCTGTGGAGGCGAGCCCAGCCCAACCGCGCCACCGCCAACGGCAACCCCAGCCCAACCAACCACGCCGCCGACGGAGGAAGCGCCGGCCATCAAAGCCAAACCATCGCCCACGACCGAGGTCATCCAACCGCCGGCCCCCGGAGGCGTCAAGCTGGCATCGCTGGCCGTCTTCCCCCAGGTCAGCGAGCCGCTGATGGTCGTCACTACCCAGCCGGCTGACGGCGCGGAGGGGGTGGCCATCGGCAAGGAGGAGGCGCGCATCGTCGTGCAGTTCAACCACCCGGTCGTGCCGCTCGTCTCGGTGGAGGAGCAGGCCGGCCTGCCGGCACCGCTCATCCGCGTAGAGCCGCCCATCGGAGGTCCTGGGCAATGGCGGTGGCTGAACACCTCGACCTTCGAGTTGACGCCGGCGCAGGACCTGGAACCATCCACCCGGTACGTGGTCACGGTGTACCCAGGCCTCACAGACATCTTGGGCGCCGAGTTGACCGACAGCTACACCTTCAGCTTCGCCAGCGCCTTTCCAGCGGTGGCAACGACCTATCCCGAGCATAACAGCATCTACGTCGGGGCTACCCAGCCGATTTCGGTCACCTTCAACCAGGCGATGGACCACGCCTCGGCGGAGGCGGCGTTCAAGCTCCTGCCCCTGGGTGGCGGGCCGGCAGTTGAAGGCACGTTCCGCTGGGATGGGAACAGCATGGCGTTCTCACCCGACGCACCGCTGAGCTATGACACCGAGTACGTGGCGACCGTCGCCGCCGGCGCCCGGGCTGTCACCGGCGAAGCAGCGACACAGAGCGACTACGCGTGGCGCTTCAAGACCACGCCCAGGCCGGCCGTGCGCGAGACGTCGCCGGCCGATGGCGAACAGGAGGCCACGGCCATCCGCGATGGCTTCACCATCAGATTTGCCGCGCCGATGGATCCCGAGGAACTTCAAGTGACGATCCAACCGACCATCACGCACCAGAGCGCGTGGTGGTCCGATGAGGACACCGTCGCCCACGTCAGGGGCGGCTGGCTGGCGTCGCAGGCATACACCGTCACCATTGGTGCGGATTCGCTGTCGCGCTACGGCGATCCACTGGGTGAAGACGTGGTGGTGCGCTTCACCGCAGCCCCCCTGGAGCCACAACTCTTCCTCAACACCGCCGGCGACATGGGGCTGTACAACGCCTACCAGACACCGCGCATGTTCGCCACCTTCACCAATCTGGACCGGATTGACTTCAGCCTGTATCGGGTTGATCGCAGCGATTTCATGCGGCTCACCGGCGAAAATCGCTGGCGTATCTGGGAGGATTACCTGCCGCCGGAGAGCAACCTGCTGCGCGAATGGTCGGTTTCGCCTGAAGCGCCTCTCAACGCCAGCCGGCGCATCTCGACCACGCTGACGGTCGACCCTGAGGGCCGGCTTGATCCAGGCGCCTACCTCGCGCGTGTTCACAGTGATCAGGTCAACAACTCGTTTGGGAATAAGCAACTACTGGTCGTCTCCCGGCTCAACCTGGCCCTCAAACGCACCGACTCCGAGGCGTTGGTTTGGGCTACGGACCTTCAGTCGGGCCGGCCAGCCGCCGATCGGCCTATCGCCATCTACAGCGACACTGGCCGCAAGTTGGTCGAAGGTCGGACCGATGCGGACGGTGTCTTCCGAGGCAGTTTCGCGCAGCAGAAGGAGCCGTGGCGTCCGATGTTCGCCATCAGCGAGATCGACGGGCAGATCATAGCTGCCGTTGGGACGGACTGGCAGGAGGGCATCAGCCCGTGGGAGTTCAACCTGCCCTACAGCCCACAGCGCCAGAAGTACTACGCCAATATCTACACCGATCGGCCCATCTACCGGCCCGGCCAGACGGTCTACTTCCGCGGCATCCTGCGCGTGGACCACGATGGCACGTACAGCTTACCCGACGTCGAAGCCGCCCCCATCACCGTCCGCGATAGCCAGGGCAAGGAGTTGCTGACAACCGACCTGGAACTCAGCCAGTTCGGCACATTCAACGGCGAAGTGCAGTTGTCGCCGGCGGCGCCTCTGGGCTACTACAGCATCGAGTTGGTCATCGGTCCCGAGGGCCCCGGTCGCTTCTACAGCAGCCAGAGCTTCCAGGTGGCGGCTTTCCGCAAGCCCGAGTTCCAGGTCGAGGTGCGGACCGACCGGCCGGAATACGTCCAGGGGGAGACGATCAGTGTCGATGTCGCTGCGACCTACTTCTTCGGCGGGCCGGTGGCCGGCGGCGAGGTCCAGTGGCGGCTGCTGAAGGACGACTACTTCTTCCACCCGGACACAGTGAAGGGCTTTTGGGACTTCACCGACTACGACGTGACCGAGCGCCGCTTCTACAACCCGCAGGGCGAGGTGGTCAGCGAGGGCGAGGGGACGCTGGACGACGAGGGCCGGCTCAGCTTCCAGGTGCCGGCGGACGTCAGCGAGTACCCCCTCAGCCAGGTGTTCACCATCGACGTCGAGATCACCGACATCAACAACCAGGCAGTGGCGAACCGGGCCAGCGCTGTGGTTCACAAGGGGAACTTCTACGTCGGGCTGCGTCCCCAGGAGTACGTCGCAAGCGTCGGTGACGAGGTCGGCATCGACGTCATCACGGTTGACACCGAGGGAATGACTGTCACCAATAAGCTGGTGGACGTCTCTTTCTTCCAGCGCACCTGGTACAGCGTCAAGGAGAAGCGTGAGGACGGCAGCTTCTACTGGACCAGCTCGTACACCGACACCCTGGTCAGCAAGACCCAGGTCACCTCGGACGAGAACGGCTACGCGGAGGCCCGGTTCACGCCAAAGGAGGGTGGTGTGCACCGCGTGGTGGCCGAGGCCACCGATGGTGACGGCAACCAGATTCGCAGCGCCACGTACGTCTGGATCAGCAGCCGGCAGTTCGTCAACTGGCGACAGGAGAACAACGACCGCATCGAGCTGGTCGCCGACAAGAAGACCTATCAGCCGGGCGATGTGGCCGAAATCCTGATCCCCGCGCCCTTCGAGGATAGCCAGGCCCTGCTGAC
>JBHHXF010000543.1:0-3087 GCA_046756905.1 Anaerolineae bacterium
GTGCCGGGCAGGTGGCCGACCACGTGGCGGGCCGGCGACTTCTCGTGAACTGTGCCCTGCACGTCCATGGAAACCGTCACGTCCGTGGACAGTTGAAGAAGCTCATCCTGGCCCAGTTCGTCGGCCATGCGGCGCAGATCGGCTAACGTGTATCCCGTTCCTTTCAGCAGGCGGGCGGCTGTAGCCTCGCTGATCCGCATTACCGGGATGTCCTGGCCCTCGCGCCGGCTGGCGCCGGCGAATCCGACAACAAAATCTCGCGGCGACAAGGTGTAACGCCGCGACACATCGGCCGGATCTTCGGCGACCACCAAGACGCCACCCCGAGGCGTCTCCTGCAAGTATGACGCCTCCTGCTCAGAGAGGACCATCACGACCGCATCGGAGAAGTTCAGATCTTTCAGGGCCGGATACGGCTGTCGGCCCCACGTCCTTTGCCGCGTCAGATCGCCCAGCGCGAGAAAGCGCACCGGGCCGCGTATCTGGCCAAGATTGCGATAGTAGCTCGGATACTCGGCGTAGTCCTGGCCGTAAACCAGCGAAGGGCCATCATCTTCGATTGTCATCTGTGGAACCGTGTCCAGGCTCTCGTAGGCCCGCGAGCGGGTCTGGAAGTAGGAATACTCCTTGCCGGCGGCCTGAAGTTCCAGCGCCTCGAACTGCTGAGCGATGTAGTCAGCAGCGACATTCATCCCTGGGGTGCCCAGAGCGCGCCCGTTCAGATTCGGATCAGCCAGGAACTGCACGTGAGCCAAGGCCTGTTGCCCGTCGAAAGCGCCGGCCTGCCGCCGATAGAAAGCCACACTACCGCTGTTCTGTCGCACCCAGCCGATTCCCAGAATGGCCACCAAAGCCAGGGCCACAGTATAGCGGTTGACGAGCCGTGTCATGCCTACACCGACGCCCTCGACCATACGCCGCACCCCCTCGCCGAACAGGTTAAACCCCAGGATGGCGACGAAGAAAGCCAGGGCCGGGTAGATGCCCATCCAGGGATACCCCACAGCATAAGTGCGCACATTGCTCAGCAAAGCGCCCCACTCGGGCACATCGGAGTAGTGGTACCGGGGCATGTCGATGGCTAGCTCCGCGAAAGCACCGCCGCCAATGAAGATTCCGAGAAACCCCAGTTCGCCCAAGAGCATGAGCACCGCGCCCATCTCCAGAGCCGCGATAGAGATGAGGGCAGGCACGAGGTTGGGCAGGACATGGCCCACGATAATACGAGGGGTGCGCAATCCCAGGGCCACGGCACTCTCGATGAAAGGCTTGGGGCGAATGGTTAACACCTCAGCCCGTACGAATTGCATTATCTCGCCCCACCCGATGAAGCAGAGAGCGATTACGAAGGAGCGCAGCCCCTGACGGATTCCCAACGCCAGCACAAGGATCATGGCCAGGAGCAAGGTGGGAAATGCTGCTATCGTCTCGGCTGCACCCAGCAGGGCGCGATCAACCCAACTCCCATTGAGCCAGCCGGCCACAGAGCCCAGAACAAAGCCCAGGACCATGCGAGCGACAACTACCAGCAAGGCCAGGAGCAGTGTCTGTTGAGCGCCGGCCAGGATGAGGCTCAACATGTCGCGCCCCAGAGCGTCGGTGCCCCACTGATACGTCTGATCAGGTGCGAAGGGCGGGACGATGAATTGGCCATCCTCGAAAACCAATCCGTGGGTGGTATAAGGGCTGTGTGGCGCCAGGCGTGGCCCGAACACAAAAACGATGACCAGGCCGGCTACCAGGATAGCCCCGACGACGAAAGGTAGATTAGCCAGCGTCCCGTGCAACCAGGCCCGCCGTCTCGCGGCTGAATAATCCTCTGGAGGGATAACAATCCTCCGCCGCCTTTGCTCCAACACAGCGCGGAAGGGGCTTGGGGGTGGCGTTGCCCGCATTCGGTTCAGCCAATTTCGGAGGGGGTTGTCTACGATAGACTCTCTCAGTTCGGCCAGGCTGGACATGAGAGTCTCCATCAGATTCCCCGACTGTCTATGCTCACGGAAAGTGGATGATTGCCGCAGACGGGGATTGATGCGGCTGTAGCTCACGTCCAGGAGGAGGTTCACCAGGATGAACAGAGCACCCAGGCAGAGGACTAAAATCACCGTCAGATTATCATCTTGACGGGCGATACCCTTGAGCAGGTTAAAACCCACGCCGGGCCAGCCGAAGAAGAACTCCACAACCGGCAGACTGCTCAGTGAAAAGCGCAGGGACAGGCTCACCGTGGTGAGGATAGGAATGACGGCATTGCGAATCACGTGGCCGAGCATCACCTGGCGCGGCCGCAAGCCCTTGCTGTGGGCAGTGCGCACATAGTCCTGATCCAATACTTCACCTACGGATACAAATGTGACGCGGAAGATCTGGGCGATGGGCCGGGCAGCCAAGACCAGGGCCGGCAGAATGATGTGTTTGTCCCAGCCGAAACCTCCCACCGGCACCAAAGGATGGCCAAAGGTCCGCGTCCAGCGGATCATGGCAAGCTGGAGGAGTAGAGCCGCGAAGAAGCTGGGCACGGACACACCTATTATGGAGATAAGAAGGATGGCCACGGACCAGTTGGCATGCCGGCGGCCGGCGGCCCAAACGCCCAAAGCCACGCCAACCAGTGCCGCGATCAGCAAGGCGGCTGCCAGCAGCCCCAGGCTCCTGGTCAGCATGGCGGGCACCACCTCGGCGACGGGAAGCGGGCGCAGGGTAATGCTGCCGGCCGCGGTGAGGCCCAGGTCGCCCTCGGCCAGCCGGCCCAGATAAGCCGGGGTCTTCGAAGCTGCCCGGACGAGGGCCGCACGGAACACAGTCCCCCGGGCCATGTCCAGGCCGAAGAAGGTCAGAAAGATGATCGCCAACAGAGCAAGAGCGCCAAACAGGAGGCGTCGAACCAAGAGAGCAGCAACACCGATCAGCGCCGCCACGCCCTTTTGGGAGAGGGCAGTCAAGATGGGTGGGCGAAAAGTGTTTGGTTTGACTGTTACAGCAACCGCTTCTGGCTGCTCTATCAACATCGGGATCTGTTCCGTGGTTTTTCGGGCCATTAACCTGCCTGCTCATAGGATATAAACAGTCTCAGTAGATCCAATTTTC
>JBHHXF010000544.1:0-3087 GCA_046756905.1 Anaerolineae bacterium
TCGGGGATGATGGGCCATAGCCACGACCCACAATCACGGAGCCAGGTCTCGCGGGCTGAACCCCAAGATACCTGCCCCTCGTGCCAATCTCCCCTTCAGGCCAATTGGAAGGTGTGCCCCCATTGCGGCCAGGAACTGGTCTAAAGAACATCATTATGATCCAAGAAAGGAGAACACACTGTGACCGATCTGATTTCATTCCTGAGAGTATTGCATATCATCAGCGCCATCCTGATGGCCTGGCCTATGTACGCGCTCGTTGCCGTCAACCAACGCGTTCAACTGGGCCCGCCCCTGGGTGACCGGGCAGACACGTACATTGAGAATATCATCAAGAACCGCACCATTCCCTGCTTCGTGTTCCAGGCGACTGCTCTGGTCACTGGGCTGGCTCTGGTGCTGTTGCCTGGGTGGGGACTGGGTACACTGGTTACGAATTCAGCGCTGGGACTGAAGTTTTTGCTGCTCTTGCTTATCACCGGGCTCTTGTCCTATGTCCACTTCAGCCTACAGCCCCAGATTGATGCCCTGTTTGCCCAAGCCAGCAACCCTGTACCGGCTAATGCCGCGCCTCGCATTGGTGCCTTGCGCCTGCGTCGCAAACGTGTGGCCTCTATCTGCATGTTCGGGGTCCTGACCGTTTCCATGTTGGGGGTGCAGGTCTGGGCTCCCTTCCCCCTCTGGCTGACGATTCTGCTAGTTATCGCCATCGCTGTCTTCACCTGGCGGGCCTACCAGAGCGTCACGCCATATGGGTGGGTGTAATAAATGTGTCAGCTTAAAGAGCGATAGTCGGTACAATTGTCGCTTTGTGCTCTTGAAAATCACCGAGAAAGGAGGTGAATGACGATGGTACTCTATGTTATGAAGTGGGACATTCTCCCAGATAAAGTGGAAGCTTACAGAGAGTGGGCACAGTCCGCCATCCGGCGCACCGTGGCTGCGCCGGGAGTGGTCGAGTTTCGGGGATACCGGCCGGCCACCGGCTCGTCCCAGGTTGTGGTGACCTATGAGTTTGCCAACCTGGCAGCCTGGAGCACTTGGGATGCTCACGAGGATGTTCAGCAAGTTCTGAATGAGTTGCGCACCCTCACAACTAACGTCAGTATAGAGCTTTGGGGCCCGTCACCGATCGTTCCCGAGCCCATTCGGCCGGGCAAGTAGGCCCATAGACCGAGTCTGGTGAGAATCAAGGAAAGGGGGCATAGTTGTTGCCTGCATAGAAGGTCGATACACTGCGCCCCCACCTGTTGGAAATTAAGTCGGCGATTTTTAGCCAATTTTGAGAAGTGAGGCACGCTTCGCGTCAGATGCTGAACGTCGCCGCATCTGATCTATCTGCATGTTCGTGGTGCTGACCGTTTCTATGTTGGGAGTGCAGTTTGGGGCTCCCTTCCCCCTGTGGTTGACAGTCCTGTTGGTCATTGCCATCGCTGTCTTCACCTGGTGGGCTTACAAGAGTGTCGCGCCATACGAATGGGTGTAGAGGCCCAACATTTTGCGCTCAGGAGCGACCTGGGGCGTCTGTTTCTCTGGCCTGTTCGGTCAGGACAGGCAACTCTGAATTCGTAAAGAAAGGAGATGATAAGAATGGCAACCTTGGACGAATTGCTTCAAATCGATGGTGTCGCCGCTGCCGGTGAGTTCGCCGCTGACGGAAAGTTGGTTGACTACAAGGCGAATATGGACATGTCGCCGGAGATGGCGGAGATGACGGCTCAGTTCTGCGCTACGGTGACGATGATGTTCAACACACTGGCCGGCGCGTTCGCGCAACTGAGCCAGATGAACTGGGTCCCCCAGCAGGGCTGGATGTACGCCGGCGGTGACTGGACGGTGGCTATCGGCGGCAATAAAGGAGTCTTCATCGAGACGACCAAGGCCGACTTCAATCAGTTGTTCCAGGTTCTCGTTGGCGAACGGTAGTACAAATGGGTGTGGCTGGCCGTGAGTGCGCCCCAGGCCGGCCAGTCCACCCAGCGCGAATGTTGAGCAATGCCCAAAGCTGAATTGTAAGTTGATAGAGCTTGGCGGGTTGGATCAATGAGGTGGCGCTTGGAGGGGGGCGCCTGGGGAGATATGATATGAAAGGAGATGGTACAATGGCTACTTATATCACGCCACTCCGCTATACGCAACAAGGCATAGGAAATATCAAGGACAGCCCTGCCCGGCTCGACGCGGCGAAACAAGCGTTTCAGGCTATGGACGCGGAGTTGAAAGAGTTCTACCTGGTGACGGGCCAGTACGACGCGGTCGTCGTCAGCGAAGCGCCGGATGATGAGACAGTTTCAATAAGAAGCCCATTGTCATCCACTGAGAGTATTGAATTGTAATCTAGATTTACCGGGGGAAAACCATTATGTCAGACCGCACTTCCCAGATGGAACGTCTCGCCAGGTACTATCTTGGCTACATCGCCACTCACCTAATTTGCCTTGGAGTGGATAGCGGTCTCTTCGCGGGGCTGGCCGCCCACGAGGAAGGTGCCGAAGCAAAGGAGCTTGCGCACGAGCTTGGCTTCAATGCGCGCTATGTCGAGCACTTCCTGCGCGCCGCCTTAGCCCTCGAGCTCCTCGATCACAATCCTTCGACCGGGCGCTACCGCCTTGCGTCCTACATGGATACCCTTCTGGCTGAACCAGAGAATCACAGTTATATGGGCAAACTCGCCCACCTTTATATAATTGCCAGCCGCGATTTCAAGCGAATGCGGGAGCTTCTTAAGACTGGCGACACCTACACCTTCCAGGAGCACGACGAAGACTTCATTGAGGCAGTCGCCGACTCGACCACCGGAATTGCGGGCTTCATTGCCGACACAGTCGTCCCTTCGCTTCCCGGCCTCGGCGGGCGGGGCGACGTGGCGGCACTCGATCTCGGGTGTGGTGCCGGTGGCACGGTGGTAGCCCTGGCCAAAGCCTTTCCCCGCGGCCGGGTTGTTGGCGTAGACGTTGAGCCGCGCTCGGTTGAGAAGGCAAACGCACGCATCCGTGCCGCTGGCCTCGAAGGCAGGGCTGAGGCACAGTTGGCCGCAGCGGAAGATGTGAGCGAACGCGGCACTTTTGACCTGGTAACCCTGGTACA
>JBHHXF010000545.1:0-3083 GCA_046756905.1 Anaerolineae bacterium
GCCGTTCAACTGATCGTGTATGCCGGCGCGATCATGGTGCTGTTCCTATTCGTGGTAATGCTCATGGGACCGCAGCCGGTGACGCTCAAGGAGCACCTGGCCGGCCAGCGCTGGGTGGCCATCCCCCTGGTCCTGATCCTGCTGGTTGCCCTCCTCTCCGTCGTGGCCACGGATAGCCTGACCGGCCAGACAGGGCTCGCATCGGCGGATCAGCTTGGGGCCAACAACCCCCAGCTTCTGGGCGAGCTTCTTTACACAAAGTACATCTTCCCGTTCGAGATCGTCTCGGTCCTGCTGCTGGTTGCCATGATCGGCGCCGTGGTGCTGGCCAAGCGGGAAGCGTTCTTGCGCCGGCTGCCCAGAGAAGATGCCGAGCAAGGGGCTGCGCCGGCGGTTGCCGAGACGCAGGAGCGAGCGAAAGCAGCATAGGTGCAGCCATTGACAATTGACAATTGACAATTGAGAATTGAGCATTGACATGGTTCCTCTTTCATACTACACCGTCCTGGGCGCCATTCTGTTTGCCATCGGCGTGGCCGGCGTGCTCATGCGCCGCAACGCCATCATCCTGTTCATGTCCATCGAGCTGATGCTCAACGCCGTCAACCTGACCTTCGTGGCCTTCGCGCGCGAACTTGCGTCGCTGGACGGGCAAATCGTCGTCTTTTTTGTGCTGACCGTCGCCGCGGCCGAAGTGGCCGTCGGCCTGGCGCTGATCGTCGCCATCTACCGCACCATGGGCTCGACGGACGTGGATGATGTGAGTTTGCTGAAAGGCTGATGCCGGTAACCAGTGGTCAGTGGTTAGTGGTCAGTTGTCGTAAGCTGACCACTACCCACTAACCACTAACCACTGACCACTAACTACTGATCACTGCGAAGTGAGGGAGGCATGATAGAACTCGTCTGGCTCGTTCCCACACTACCCCTGCTGGGTGTCCTGCTGAGCCTGCTGTTCGGCTGGGGGTTCCGGTTCCCGAACAGGGTTGTTGGCTGGGTGGCGTCGGCGATGGTGGGGCTGTCGTTTCTGATGTCGCTGGTGGTGTTCGCCGGCCTCCGCGCCCTGCCAGGGAGCGAGCCGGCCTTCGTCCAACACCTGTACACCTGGATCGCCGCCGGCAGCTTCGTCGCAGATGCCTCGCTGCTGGTGGACCCGCTGTCCACTTTGATGATCCTGGTGGTCTCCGGCGTCGGGTTCCTCATTCACGTGTACTCCATCGGCTACATGGAGCACGACGAGAGTGGGCCGCGCTACTTCGCTTATCTCAACCTGTTCGTCGCTTCGATGCTGACGCTGGTGCTGGCGTCGAACTTCCTGCTGCTGTACGTCGGTTGGGAACTGGTGGGGTTGTGCTCGTACCTGCTGATTGGGTTCTGGTACGACAAGCGCTACGATGACCCGAACAAGATCACACCGGCGCAGGCCGGCAAGAAGGCCTTCATCGTCAACCGCATCGGCGACTTCGGCTTCGCGCTGGGAGTGATGTTCATCTTCGCCGTGTTCGGCACGCTGGACTACGCCCAGGTGTTTGAGCGCGCGCCGGAGGTGTTGGCCGGCCTCACCGTGAGTCCTCTGGGGATCACGATGAGCGCTGCCACAGCCATCACGCTGCTGCTTTTCCTGGGGGCCACCGGCAAGAGCGCCCAACTCCCGCTCTACGTCTGGCTTCCCGACGCCATGGAAGGCCCGACGCCGGTGTCGGCTCTGATCCATGCAGCGACGATGGTCACAGCCGGCGTCTACATGGTCGCTCGCACCCACGTGCTGTTCGAGCTAGCGCCCTTCACCCAGTCGTTGGTGGCCTGGGTCGGCGCGTTGACGGCACTGTTCGCCGCCAGCATTGCCGTGACGCGATTTGACATAAAGCGTGTGCTGGCCTATTCGACGATTTCCCAGTTGGGTTACATGTTCATGGGGGTGGGAGTGGCGGCCTATGCTGCCGGCATCTTCCACCTGTTCACCCACGCCTTCTTCAAGGCGCTGTTGTTCATGGGGGCCGGCAGCGTGATGCACGCCATGGAGCATGGCTTCCACGAGACGGGGGAGCATCCCGAAGCCCTGGATGGCATTCCGCCGGAGCAGGACATGCGCTACATGGGCGGGCTCTACCCGAAGATTCGGACGACGGCACTCACGTTTATCGCCGGCGCGCTGGCACTGTCGGGCTTCCCGCTGACCAGCGGGTTCTTCAGCAAGGACGAAATCCTGGCCCAGGCGTTTGGCCGTGGTCATGTGCTGCTGTGGGCAGTGGGGCTGTTCACCGCGTTTCTCACGGCCTTCTACACCTTCCGCCAGGTATTCCTGATGTTCTTCGGCCGGCCGCGGAATGAAGCTGTGAACGACGCCCAGGAGAGCCCTCTGGTGATGACGGGACCGCTGATTGTGCTGGCGATTCTGGCGCTGCTGGCCGGCCTGCTGTTCGGTTTGCCAATGGAGCACGGCTGGGTCGATCGTTTCCTGTCGCCCGTGTTTGAGGCAGGTGGTGCCGCGATTGAGACCGGTGGACCGCCGACGTTGCTCTTGGCGCTGATTTCGAGCCTGGTGGCGCTGGCCGGCATCGTCCTGGCGTACGTGACCTACGTCACGGGCGCCATCAATTCCGAACGCGCAGCACAGCAATTCCGGCCGCTGTACAACCTGTCGCTGAACAAGTTCTACGTCGAAGATTTCTACAACGCGGCCATTGTGGACCCGTTTGAACGGCTCTCTGACTGGTTCTGGCACGTCGTGGACGACGGCGTAATCGATGCCGCGGTAAATGGGGTGGGCCGGCTGGTGCGCTGGGCCGGCGGTGGCCTGCGACAGGTCCAGACGGGCTACGTTCGCAATTATGCGCTCTCGTTTTTGCTGGGTGTGGTGGTCATTGTGGCGTGGTTTGCGCTGCGGTAACAGCGTGAAGCGTGAAACGTAAAACGTGAAGACTGCGTTTTACCCTTAACTCCTCACGCATCACGCATCACGTTTCACGTTTGAGGTACTCTGAATGGACCAATTTGGCTTTCCGCTGCTATCACTCATCATCTTCATACCGCTTGCCGGCGCGATCATAATCGCTCTGCTGCCTCGGGAGAGCCGAGACCTG
>JBHHXF010000546.1:0-3082 GCA_046756905.1 Anaerolineae bacterium
ACGGACACCGCCTCAAGGTGCCCGTCCAGGGTAGCGACCCGGTGGCAGTGGGCACTGATGGCGAAGTCAGCGGGTGCAATTCCTTCACCCTGGAACTGCCCCATGATCTTTAGAGGCTCGTTCTCGACCTTCCATTCCTCGCCGAAAGTGTGCGGCACTACGTTGTCCACGATGTCCCACGCCGGCACGCCCGGATAGCCGGCCCCCGACAGCGCCTGCATGGTGCTCACCACCACCTGGTCCAACCCGAAAGCCAGTTGCAGAGGCTGAAGGGCCAAAACCAGGTGGATGGTCGTGCAATTGGGGTTCGTGACGATGTAGCCCTTCTCCCAACCACGGTTCCGCTGCTGATGTGGAATGAGGCTCAGATGCTGCGGATTGACCTCGGGGATGAGGAGCGGCACGTCGGGCGCCATCCGATGAGCGCCGGCATTGCTGCACACCACGTAGCCGGCCTGCGCGAAGGCCTCCTCCGCAGGGCCGGCCACGCTGCTGGGCAGTGCCGAGAAGACGATGTCGGCCTCGAAGCCAGGCTCAACCGGCAGCACCTCCATGTCCCGCACGCCTGACGGCATGTCGGCCGAGATGCGCCAGGTGCACGCTTCGGCGTAGGTGTTGCCGGCCGACGCACCCGACGCTGCCAGCGCCGTGATTGCAAACCACGGATGTCCATCCAACAGTTGTATGAAGCGCTGTCCCACAGCGCCTGTCGCACCCAGAATGCCTACTTTGACTCGGTTCATCAGATAACCTCGCTCGGTATTATACAGTATGCCGCCCCATCTACCAACAAGAAACTTGGAAACTCACAAGTTGCCCCATACCTGAAGCTAGTGTATAATCTTGCTTGATAACGCTGCATGGAATTTGCTATCATGCTTGCTTCCCTGGGGAAAGTGAATGCAACGCTGGAACGTCACAGATCGACACGGTCGTCCCATCTACATGACCCAAGAGCGTTGGCAGCATATCATTGCCAAACATCCAGAACTCGAAGAGCACCTCGACGATGTGGTGACCACGCTACGCGCAGGCAGACGAAGACAAAGTAAGCGAGATCCCCAAACGTATGTTTATCGACATGCATGTGATAGTTTGCCTGCTCCTTACAACTACATCGTGGTCGCCGTGGCTTTTCGCTGGCGAGAATCGCCCGACGGAATCACCGAACCCAACAACTTCGTGGTAAGTGCCTGGGGACAGTACATACCCTCAAAGCGAAAAGGTTGACAATATGGATGAAAAACCGGCATGGCTGGTCGAAAAGGAAATCCCCCTCGATAATGGGAATACAGCTCAGTGGAGTTACGACACTGAGGGTGACATGTTAGAAATATTCTTCCAGGAGGGTAACGCCACCTGTACAGTTGAGCTGGCTGACGGGGTCTTTCTTCGTCTTGACCTACAGCAGCGTCGGCCTCTGAGTATCGCTTTTCTCGCCGTCTCCGCGCTGACCCGTTATGGAGAGTTCGGCCCGTTTCTGCTACAGCTTGACGGCCTGAAAGACCTGTCTGATGAGCTTCGTCAGACTGTAATCCAGATCATCACTTCCCCTCCCGTGAGCAGTGTGCTAAAAGTCTTCTCCTATTCACCCTCCCCACAGCGTAAAAAACCCATGCCAGTGGCTTGGCTTCCTCACCAATTGGCTAGTTGATGCCAGCAGGGTACTCTACCCAGGTGCCGACTCAAGGGCGTTCCCGCTGGTTTCCCCTGCTCTCTTAATTCCAAGCAGCAGGTTTCAGGCAGAGCACTGTTGCGCCAACACAACAATGTCCCCCAATACCCCAGCGGCGGTCACCACCGGTCCTCCTCCCGCTCCCCTGATTGTCAGCGGGTCGTGCGGGTACAACGCGGTCTCGAAGCTGACAACGCTTTCGGAGGGACCGATGTGGGCCAGCCGGCTATCGGGGTCCACCGTGGTCATACGCACGCGGCAGCTCCCATCCGTCACCTCGGTGACATAGCGCAGACGCCGGCCAGCCGCTCTCGCATCCGCCGCCCGGTCCGCGAACTGGGCGTCCAGCTCCTCTGCCTGCGTCAGAAACTCGTCGATGGAGAGGGCGTTCATGTCTTGCGGGTGCAATGACTCGACCTCGACATCTTCAAACTCCAGCGGGTAGCCCAGCATACGCGCCAGAATCAGCGCCTTGCGGCCTGCGTCTCGGCCTGCCAGATCCTCGAGGGGGTTGGGTTCTGTATAGCCGCGTCGCTGCGCCTCGCAGATAGCCTCGGAAAAGGATATGCCGGCCTCGAGCTGAGCGCAGATGAGACCCACGGTGCCACTCAGACAACCCCGAATGCTCTGCACCTCGTCACCGATGTCGACCAGCGTCTGGAGCGTGCTGACGACGGGCAAACTGCCGCCGACGGTGGTCTCGAACCGTGTCCGCCGGTCGGTTGTCAGCGCCTGAAAGAGGGCGAAGGATTGAACGAGGGGCAGCTTATTCGCCGTGACAACCCGGTAGTCACGCTCGAGGGCCTGCAACAGGGCCGGAATCGTGGCCTGGGTTGCCGTCACGTCGATGACGATGGCCCGGTCCGCGCCGGCGACGTCAACAATGGCCGCCGGGTCCTGCTGGACGTAGCCGGCAGCCAGGGCGTTGAGCCGGCCGCCTCTCGACTTAGCCTCCAGCGCACCCTGAAGTTCCGTATCATCCAGCCCATCGCTGTTCACAACAGCGCCATCGCTGTCAGCCAGCGCCACGTACTCCAGCCGGGAACCCAGCAGGTCTGCGTGCCGCACGCGATTTGCGATGATCTGCTCGATCAACGACTGGCCAACGCTGCCGACACCAAACTGTATGAGGGGGACTCGCTTCATAGGTTAGCCCGCTATCAGACAGTGATCAGTAGTCAGTGGTCAGTGATCAGTAGCCATGATACAATTCACTGAGTGCTGCTCTGAGAAGATTTGGCTAGATGGCTGGTTTGCTAGATGGCTGAGTGGTACTGTACGAACCGACAGGCCATCCAGCCATCCAGCCATCCAGCATGTTCATGCTGCATGGTGCTCTGCAGGGCGTGCTGACTGATCACTGACCACTGACCACTGATCACTGTCTTTGCCCAGCTCAAACTCCTC
>JBHHXF010000547.1:0-3081 GCA_046756905.1 Anaerolineae bacterium
CAGCGCCCGATGAATCGGGCTTTCGGCACGATTTTGGGCGGAAAAGTCCCATTGCGGTGTATCGAGCTTGTCGAGATGATGGGGCGCAGCTTTGTAGCCCGCCGACCCTTCGACGAGCCGCCGTGGTGAGCCTGTCGAACCATCAGGACGTCGCTTCATCGGCGGGCGGGCCTGGCCGGCGCGGTATCCCGATTATTTTCTCAATCTTCATAAGTCGTCACTACGAGTCAGCAACATTATCTGAACATCCATAGTGGCGGGATGAACGGATACGCGGCCAGCAGCGCCCCACCTCCATACAGCAGCGCCAGCAACAGGAATTCAGTCGGGTTGAAGAACTCCGCCGGCGGCGATCATTTGGAAGTTATTGGGCTTAGGTCCCCGATGCTGGGCTATCCCTCGCATCTTTTGGCACTCGACTTCGCTACGTAGAGGCTGCCAAAACGTCTATTGGTATGAACTCCGTTGATGGTCCTTGATCGCCGAAGGTCTCCTGACCGAGCGTCGTCCTGATGGTTCGACAGGCTCACCACGGCGGCTTGTCGAAGGAGCGAATCAGGCTCGATCAGAAGAACTTCGCCCATCGAGGAGATAGCTTCACACGGATGGAGGAAACACGGAAAAGATCTAGCCAGCCTATGTCATTGCGAGTTGGCCCATGACGCCGTGGCGTCACTCATAAGGCAATGACATGGGCTGGCTTGTTACGATAAGAACAGAGGAAGTCAGATCCTGATTGTCGAGGTGGCGATGTAGCATGAGCGGTATCGGGAAAGCAGGCGCATTGGTGGCCGGCATCGTTCTCGGCCTGGCCTTGGCGCGCGGGGCGGCGGCTGAAGTGAGCCTTACCCAAACAGCACAAGTGGTATGGGACGTGCACGTGGCCAACGTGCACGATCTGTACGGTGTCGATTTTCTTCTCACATACGATGCGTCGGCCGTCGAGGTGATCGATGCGGACCTCGACCGGCCGGGCGTGCAGATCGAGCCTGGCCCACTGTTCACCGGGCAGCCCTATTTCGTGGCCTACAACCGGGCCACGGTCGATCACAGGACCGGTATTGGGACGATCTCTTTCGTGGCCACGCTGCTCAACCCGGCTCCGCCGATCAACGGCGAGGGGGTTATCGCCTCGGTCCGCTACCGCGTGGTCGAATCCTCGGTTCCCCCTGAAGCGCTGTTTACGATTGAAGAAGTTCAACTGGTGAGTCAGGGAGGCCGGCGCATGACGGTGGAGTGGGAGGGCAACGTGATCCGTCAGGTTTTTCGGGTTTATCTGCCGCTGCTGGCCGCGTATCCGTTCATCTCACCACCCGAAACGCAGCCGGCCCGAGGCGCCACTTCGGTCTCGGGCCGGCCAGTGTGTGGGAATGGCAGTGTGGTCTATTCGCCGGCTGCAATTCGGGCCGCCTGCGTCACCAGGTTCGCAAACTCAGCCACGTCCGGGTCGTCGGGTAGGAGCTCACTCACCTGCCGGGCCAGGGTGCGGACGTCCTCCAGGCTGCTGTCCTGCGCCCAGTAGCTCTCGCGGAGAACCTCGGCGTACTCTGCTACGGCGGCATCCAGTTGGAAGCGGGGTGATGCCTCCTCGAACGTGGTGGTGAAGTCGCTCCGCTCGAACCCACGGCTGATCTCGGACACTTCGCCCGTGTCCGGGTCCTGGTAGCGGACCTGGACGGTGGCGACGCGGCCCTCGGCGTCGGGGGCCAGCTTGACCTCGTATAGGGCCGTGACGCTGTGGCCGGCCCCGACTTCGCCGGCGTCCACCGAGTCGTTGCGGAAATCCTCGTCGGCCACGCGCCGGTTTTCGTAGCCCAGCAAGCGGTAGCGGCTCACCACTTCCGGGTTGAAGTCCACCTGCACCTTGGCGTCCTTCGCAATCACCTGCAGCGTTCCGGTCAGGTTCTCGACGAAGATGCGCCGCGCCTGGTCCAGCGTGTCCACGTAGGCGTAGTTGCCATCCCCGTCGTTGGCCAACTGCTCCATGAGCACGTCGTTGTAGTTGCCCATGCCGAAGCCGATGGTGGAGAGCCTGATGCCGTCACCCACGTAGCCGCGTACCTCTTTCAGGATGGAGTACGGGCCGGTGCGTCCCACGTTGGCTACCCCGTCGGAGCACAGGATCAGGCGGGTGATGCGGCCTGGCTGAAGCCTGCGCGCTGCCATCTTGTAGCCCAACCGCAGCCCTTCCTCCGCGTTGGTGGAGCCTTCGGGCTGCAGCGCGTCGATGGCCCGCAGGATCGCTTCTTTGTTCTCACCGTCGGTCGGTTCCAGGACGACGCGCCCGCGCGAGCCATAGACCACGATGCCAACCTCGTCGGTCGGACGCAGTTCGTTGACCAGCAGGTGCAGGGAGCGCTTCACCAACCCCAGCCGGTCCTCGCGTGCCATGGAGCCGGAGACGTCGATCACGAAGATCAGTGTGGCGTCCTTGCGCTCCTCAGCCGGGATGGTGCGACCCTGGAGACCGACGCGCATCAGCCAGTGTTTCTCTCCGCCGAAGGGAGACGGCGCACCCTCGACGTGGATGGCGAAGGCGGCCTCCGCCGGCGGCTCGTACGCCTGCCGGAAGTAGTTGACAAACTCCTCCACCCGCACCGAGTCGGGATCGGGCAGGTGGCCGTCCGTCACGTAGCGGCGCGCGACGGTGTAGGACGCGGTGTCCACGTCCATGGCGAAGGTGGACAGGCGGCCGTCCTCGGTGTCGATGAAGGGGTTGACGCCGTAGTGCTTGTAGAAGGTGGCGTCGTACGGCGCATCGTTCACGGTTGCCGAGCCTCCGGTGGAGTAGCCGTAGGTTTCGGACGTGGCATACCTGACCGGAGCACCAGCCGGCGCAGGCGCCCCGCAGCCGGCGAACATCAGCCCCAACAGGGCGATGCTCACCCATACGATTGTCATCTTGTAGTTCCGAATCATCGTGTTCCTCCTTTTTCCTTGTCGTGAGCGGCGGGCTTGCCGCCGCCGCTCATATAGATTAGACTTACACTGCCTGTCGTTTGTGCCCTCAGCATACCTCGGAACGTGTACATTTCAAGAGCCAGATGTGTTACATTGGCGTGTATTTGTGTGCAACAGGCG
>JBHHXF010000548.1:0-3078 GCA_046756905.1 Anaerolineae bacterium
CGAAGGATAGCCCTGATAGAGGCGTTGGATGTTTGAACACATATTCGTTGGCACTGTTGGGATGAGCCAGTGGCTCGTGTTGCTGGCCGGCGCCGGGCTCATGGCAGCCGGCTGGTTCGTGCGCAAGAAGCGCGTTCACACGGGGTAAATGTGAGGCCAGTCCCGCATTTGGCCCGTCCCCTAATCAAGGAGGTTGAGATGATTCGTTATCGCTCGTTGAGTCTACTTGCATTGCTTGTCTTGTCGCTGTCCTTCGTCATGCTTGGCATGGGTACAGCGGCTGCAGAGCCCTCATCCAACGTGTCGGTCTACGCGACCGGCCTGGACAACCCGCGCGGGCTCAAGTTCGGGCCGGATGGCGACCTGTATGTCGCCGAAGGTGGGACGGGAGGAACCAACTCGACCGCCGGCACGTGCGAGCAGGTTGTCGCACCGGTTGGCCCAGTCACCGGTAGTAACACCGGCGCCCGCATCTCGAAGATCAGCGCCGATGGTACACGAACCACCGTCGCCGAGGACCTGCCTTCGAGCCAGACTTCAGAAGAGCTTGGCAGCCTGGTGAGTGGCGTAGGCGACGTCGCATTTATCGGTGATACGCTGTATGCTGTCCTGGCCGGCGCCGGTTGCTCCCATGGCGTTCCGGACGTGCCCAACGCGGTCATCCGCGTGAATGCCGACGGGACCTGGACCCAGGTTGCCGACCTCAGCGCCTTCCAAAAGGCGAATCCGGTCAAGACCCCGTTTCCCGGCGATTTCGAGCCTGATGGCACCTGGTACAGTCTGCTCGCAGCCGGCGGCGCTCTGTATGCCATCGAGCCGAATCACGGCGAACTCGACAAGATCACGCCAGACGGCCAGATCAGCCGTATCATTGACATCTCGGCGAGCCGGGGCCACATCGTCCCGACGGCGATGGCCCTGGGGTCGGATGGCAGCTTCTACGTCGGAGACCTTACGGTGTTCCCGGCGACAGAAGGGCTCGCCAACATCTATAGGATCACACCCGACGGGCAGCTCAGTGTGGTTGTCGAAGGGCTAACCACCGTACTCGGCGTGGCGTTCGATGAGCAGGGCCGGCTCTATGCCCTCGAAACGTCGGGGCCGGTCACGAGTGAGGGACCTCCGGTCGTACCCGGCACAGGCCGGGTGGTCCGTGTCACGAATTCGGGCGGGCTGGAAACGATTGCGTCAGGCCTCACGTTCCCCACGGCGATGACCTTTGGCCCGGATGGGAAGCTCTATGTCTCGGATTTTGGCTTCGGCTTTCCCCCCGGCCAGGGCCAGATTGTGAGCATCACCGTGCCCGCATCGGCTCCATCAGAGATGCCGACGACGGGTGGCGAGTCCGATGTTCGAGTGAGCATGTGGCTGGCGTTAATGGCCGGCGCCGGGCTCGTGGCAGCCGGCTGGTTCCTGCGCCGCAAGCGCATCTACACGTGAGTGGGCTGAGGCCGGCCCCTCAGGGTGTTGGAGAGTCCCGAAAAGTCAAACAGGGGGCGGGCCGGCGCCCCCTATGACAAAACAAAGGAGCAATCAAATGTCTCAAGCATGGAAGTTGAGTGGAACGTACTTTGAAGCTTGTAATTGTAATGCGGCCTGCCCGTGTGTCTTTCTGAGCGACCCCACGGAAGACGATTGCACGGTGCTGGTAGCCTGGCATATCGACGAGGGTAACTACAATGGTGTTGCCCTTGATGGTCTGAATGTTGCCTTGGCCGTCCTCAGCCCGGGCAACATGGCGGAGGTGCAGTGGCAAGCAGCCCTTTACTTTGACGACCGCGTGACCGAAGACCAGAAAGATGCCCTGATGCAAATCTTCACGGGACAGGCCGGCGGACATCCCGGCCGGCTGGTCTCACACATCGGTGAAGTGTTGGGTGTGAGCAGCCTGCCCATGACCTACCGAGCCGAGGGTAAACAACGCAGCTTGCAAATTGCCGGCGTGGCGAACGCAGAAATCGAAGCCATGAGCGTAGGCCAGGGCGGGGCTGACATCACGATTGAAAATCACCCTCTCTGTATCGCTCCGGGATACCCGGTCGTCGCCAGCAAGTCCACGAGTGTGACCTACCAGGATTACGGTTTTGATTGGGAATTCTCGGGCAAAAACGGGTTTTACTCCCCCTTCACTTACCAGGGTGAGTAAACAGCCGTAACTGCCCGATTTCAATCTCCGAGAGGTGGCCAGGCCCACGCCGTTTGCCGGAGTTCCGGTGGCCATCTCGCGGAGGTCTCTCAGAGATGCACGCTATGAACACGCGATCAGCAACATTCACTGAAACTTTTTTGCGGCGCGACCGAGCTATTGTGCTGGCCGGTCTCGGCTTGCTCATATTCTTGTCTTGGGCCTACATAGGCTATTTGGCCTGGGATATGACCAGGACAATGGAGATGGCCGACGCCAATATGGGAATGGGAGTAGCCATGCCCACCTTCCAGCCGTGGGGAGTCGTAGATTTCCTGCTGATGTTTATCATGTGGACGGTGATGATGTTTGCCATGATGACGCCTTCGGCTGCGCCAATGGTTCTCATGTATAACAGGCTTAACCAGCAGCGTCAGACACAGTTAAAGCCAGTTCTGGGTACGGCCGTTTTCTTTTTGGGCTATCTTCTGGTATGGACGGCGTTCAGCGCAGTGGCCACACTGGCCCAGGGGGGTCTACATGCAGTCACCTTGCTCTCCCCTATGATGAGAACAACCAGCCCTGTGCTGGGTGGAATCATCCTCATCACCGCCGGTGTTTTCCAATTTACCTCACTCAAATATACCTGTCTGTCCCACTGTCGTACGCCTTTGGGCTTTTTCATGGCCGAATGGCGCGAAGGCGAATGGGGAGCTTTGGCCATGGGAGTGCGTCACGGAGTTTTTTGCGTGGGGTGTTGCTGGCTGATTATGGCTTTGCTCTTTGTGGCCGGCGTCATGAACTTGATATGGATTGCCGTCATCGCAGCTTATGTATTGGTGGAGAAACTTCTGCCGGGCGGCCACAAAGTAAGTTGGGGCATTGGGGCGCTGATGATCGGCTGGGGCGTTTGGATGATTATGGGTGTGCTGCTCTAGCAGAGAAGGATTTGA
>JBHHXF010000549.1:0-3073 GCA_046756905.1 Anaerolineae bacterium
TCCGTTCGGCAAGGTCTCCCTTCGGGCTGAGCCTCAGGACGAAGCCTGACCGCTGCCGCATAGGGCATCGGTCGGGAGACCTCGCCCAACATCCGCCTCCGTTCGGCAAGGTCTCCCTTCGGGCTGAGCCTCAGGACGAAGCCTGACCGCCGCCGCATAGGGACCCCGCCCAACATCGCCGGCCGGTAGAGCAGTACGGGCCGGCGATCACCAGACCCTGATCTGACATAGATCACGTCGTCCGCAAGAGGGGCGTTGTGCCACCCAAATCCCGGGTGGCACAACGCCCCTCTTCGTTTATCGAAGCGCTGGAAGCCCCAATTGACCGATCCGGCTAGCACGGGTATAATCCGGGTTGTGAGGATGTAGCAGACGGGAGAGACAAGGAGCGGTAGACCCATGTCGGTAACGCCGGAATTGACGCCAGAAGCAATGGCCGTTTATCGAGCTACTGCACGCCGGCGCTGGGAAGCGGATCAGCGGGAACGGGCGCAGCGACACGAGCGTGCGTGGGAGACAGCGCACCAGGCAGCGGCATTGTTGAAGGAGCAATTTGGCGCTACGCAGGTGATGGTTTTTGGATCGCTGGTCCATGACGACTGGTTCTCCGAGACGTCGGATGTAGACTTGGCGGCCTGGGGCTTGAAAGGAGAGGAGTACTTCATTGCTGTAGCCAGGCTCCAGGACCTGTCGCCGGAGTTTGAGGTTGATTTGGTAGCAATGGAACACTGTAAACCTGGGTTGCAGAGCGTCGTTATGGAAGAGGGGGAGCCTCTATGAAAGAAACCTACCTGGCTGTTACGGGTCGCATCCGCCGAGAGCTACAGGAACTGGCACAGGTTGTTGAGCGACAGGTAGAGGTTCTGGTCAGGCAACTGCAGCCGACGATGGAACAGTGTCGCAAGAGTTGCTGGCATTTGCCGACTTCTTGGAAAAACTGGGGCTTGACGGTTAAGTTTGAACGCTGTTGAGGATTGTTGCTGTTCCGTGGCGTGGTAGGAGACGAGTTGTATGGGATTCCATGGTGGTGGTTGGTGGGCTTATTTGTCGTACGATGAGAGCAAGGGCAAGCCGCAGGTCGATCGGGCGTTGCTGGGGCGCGTCTTCGGCTACGCCCGGCCCTACTGGCGGCAGGCCGGCCTCATGCTGGTGGCCATCATCGTCAGCTCCTTAATCCAACTGATTCCCCCCCTGCTTTACCGTGATCTGATCGACAACGTGTTGCCCAACCGCGATGTGGTGCGGCTCAATTACCTCGCCATCGCGATGATCGCCATCCCCCTCATTGGCGGGCTCATCGATGTCGGGCAGCGCTACCTCAGCGCACGAGTCGGCGAAGGCGTGATCTTCGATCTGCGTCAGCAGATGTACGATCATCTGCAACACATGTCCATTCGCTTCTTCACCCATACTAAATCCGGCGAGATCATTTCCCGCTTCAACAACGACGTCATCGGAGCCCAGAACGCCATCACGGGTACTTTGCCGAACATCCTCACAAACGTCATCACCCTGGTCACAACCTTTGCCATTATGATCTCTATCGAATGGCGGCTGGCGGTGCTGTCGGTGGCCGTGCTCCCCTTGTTCCTGTTGCCAACGCGCCGGGTTGGCCGTATTCTGCGCGATATCCGCCGGCGGGCCATGGAATACAACGCCCAAATGAGCAGCATGATAAGCGAGACGCTGGGCATCAACGGGGCATTGCTCGTCAAAACCTTTGGCCGGCAGCGCGATGAGGTCCAGCGCTTCCGCGAGGTGAATCGCAACGTGCGCGACATCGGCATACGGCGGGCGATGATCGGGCGCTGGTTCTTCCTGGGGCTGGGCGTCGCCGGCGCCATCGGCACGGCCCTCATCTACTGGGCCGGCGGATACCTGGTGCTGCGCCAATCCATCACCATCGGCACCATCGTCGCTTTCGCGGCCTACCTCAGCCGGCTCTACCAGCCCATCTCGGCCCTGTCCAACGTCCAGGTGGAGTTTGCCAGCTCCATGGTCAGCTTCGAGCGAGTGTTCGAGTATCTGGACCTGCCCCAGGAAATCCAGGATAAGCCGAACGCCATCGAGTTGGGCGCAGTCGATGGGCATATCCGGTTTCAAGATGTATCATTCAGCTATCGACCGGACGCTGACGAGCTTGACCTGGATGTAACCGGGACTGGAAATGGTCGGCGCGGGGAGATCGACGAGCTCCCTGATGATTCCCAGGCGCGATCGTGGGCGTTGGACCAGGTCTCCTTCGAGATTGAGCCGGGCCAGTTAGTGGCGCTGGTCGGCCCCAGCGGAGCCGGCAAGACAACCGTCACCTACCTCCTGCCGCGACTCTACGATCCCACCGATGGCCGCATCCTGCTGGATGACCTTGATCTGCGGGGTGTGACTCAGGAATCCCTGGCGCGCCAGATCGGTATGGTTACTCAGGAGACCTATCTGTTCCATGACACTGTTCGAGCCAACCTGCTGTATGCCAATCCCCACGCGACCGACGCCGAGCTGGAAGCCGCCTGTCGGGCAGCCAACATCCACGACTTCGTAACCGGCCTGCCCGACGGCTACGACACCGTCGTAGGAGAGCGCGGCTATCGGCTGTCGGGCGGGGAGAAGCAGCGGCTGGCCATCGCCCGCGTCATCCTGAAGGACCCGCGCATTCTCATCTTGGACGAAGCAACCTCGCATCTCGACTCCCAGGCCGAGGCGTTGATCCAGGAGGCGCTAGAGCGCATCATGGAGGGCCGCACCAGCCTGGTTATCGCCCACCGCCTGTCCACGATTCTGGCGGCTGACAAGATCCTGGTGATGGATCGAGGCCGGCTGGTGGAGCAGGGCACACACGCGGGATTGCTGGAACAAGGCGGTCTGTACGCCGAGTTGTACGAAACGCAATTCGACCGCGAACTGGCCATGCGTCCTGTAGTGGAACAGATTGTACCCACCGACGATCTTGCTTACCGCCGGCGCGGTCGGACATGAAGTGCCCGACCTACAGAGCAGCGCCGGATCAATCCGGCTAGCCCCATTATGAAGTTTGAGGAAATAATCAGGGTACTGAGTCCGACAGGCCCGCCCGCCG
>JBHHXF010000550.1:0-3070 GCA_046756905.1 Anaerolineae bacterium
CTGGGCGCGTACAGTGCCGTGGATCCGTACAACCTGTTCGTCACCCTGAGCGCCACGCCCACCCCCACCATCACACCAACCTTCACGCCCACGAGCACGCGTACCCCCACGCCGACCGCCACACCCACCAGGACGCCTACAGCGACGCGCACCCGAACGGGGACTCCATCCTCAACACCGACCAACACTCCGACGGGTACACCCACCCACACAGCCTCACCGACCGCCACGTCCACTCCCTCCCTGACCGCAACACTCACTGCCACGCCGACCGAGACGGCGACCTCCACGCCCAGCCAAACACCGTCGCCCACGCCGACCATGACCGAGACGCCGGCTGCCGGCATCGTTCAGGGCCGCGTCATCCTGGAGCGGCGAGCCAGCAACGCTGGCGCTGAGGTCGAGGCAGCCGGACGGATAGCGAGCACCAACGCCGACGGTGACTACGCTCTGACCCAGATACCGGCTGGGACTCACAACATCACCAGCCGGCATCAGAGCTACCTGCGCACCTGGCGCTCAGCGGACGTGCCGGCCGGCCAGACACTGGCACTTCCCGACCTCACGCTCCTGGCCGGCGACCTCGACCAGGACGATCACATCGAGCAAGCCGACGCCGAGCTCATCTCCGAGGCATGGAACAGCACGTCGGATGCTCCCAATTGGGACGAGCGGGCGGACATCACCGACGACGGAGCCGTCAACATCCTGGACATGGTGGCTGTCCAGTTCAACTGGGACCAGCGCGCGCCGGGACCCTGGCCGGCTACTGTTACCGAACACCCCGCAGGTCAGAGGAGTGAGCACGCCCCCGGGCAAGAGGGTGCTGGCATTGCCGCATCTGGGGATGCTGGCTCCACGAGGCTTGAGGTCACCTCTTCCTCCCCCCACGCCACCGTCATCAACTTCGAAGAGTCCATTCCCTTCCCCGACACGGTGCGAAGTCAGTACTGCAACAACCCGACCACCAACAAGGGCGTCCAGTTCCTTGGCGACGGGGGTCGCATCATTGTGCCCTCTGTCCAGACCTCCAGCTCGCCGAAGGCGCTGACCAACCACTTCATTGGTGATGAGTTCGCCGGCATGGCCCGAACGCTCGACATCCGTTTCACGACCGGGCAGTCAGCGGTCAGTGTGAATGTCGGCCTGGACCAGCAGTACCCCCAGGGTGTCATCGCCCGCCTGTCGGCGTACAGCAGCACGACGCCCGGCGAGGGCTTCGTCACTCTCGACAACCAGCAACTGGGCGTCGGACCACACGGGGTCCTCACGACGCTGGCCGTAACCTCCGAAGCGGCCAACATCCGCAGCGTCAGGATCGAGTTTGTCGGCCCGTCACCCGGGGCCTTTGAGGTAATCGACGACCTGACCTTCAGCTCTGTGGGGCCACCCTGCATCACCGATAGCACACCTCCCACGGTACAGATCACCAAGCCCAGCACGAACGGTTTCGTTGTGCACAGCACACACATCGATCTGCGCTTCAATGCCAGCGATAACGGGACCGGCGTGTCCAGGATCCAGGTCGAGTTCTACGATGCCAGCACCAAGAAGCTGGGAACGTCCACCCTGTGCGGCGGCCCGACGTGGTCACCGTGTGCGCAGCCGTCAGACTCGTCGCATCCGTTGAGTTACGACTATACCGCCGTGATGCCGGCTGGTACGTCTTTCATCGTTGCCAAGGCCTGGGACTTCGCCAACAACATGGGCCAGGCCGCGCGGGGCATCAACTTCATCTCCCTTGGCCCCAACGTGAACCTGTGGGCCAAGAGCCTGGAGATTACCCAGGGCACGCAATCCTGGCTGCCGGTCAACACCCAGAGCCGGCAGTCTGGAAGCGCCCCAGTCCCTTTCCGATACCCCAGCGCGCCAACTGCCGTTCCGTTGGTAGCCAACCGCACGACGGTGGTAAGGCTTTACGGCGGTGTAGAGGGGATAGTCCCGGGGGTGGCAGAAGTTGATGGTGTCAGAGCATCGCTGCGCTGTTTCACCGACAGCAGCTACTCCACCCCTTGCCCCGGGCCGGCGAGTATCCGTCCAATGCACAAGCCCCCGGAATTCTTCGCGGAAATCACTGTTCGGCCCAACGATACCTTGGACATGAAGCAGCGCAACAGCCCATTCAGTTGGAACTTCTTCTTGCCTGATCAATGGATCAAGCAGGGTACCGTCTTCCTGGAAGGAGTGGTCGCACCGCCCCTGGGGGTCTCTGAATGCACCGGCTGCAGCGATGCGGCCAATCGTATCCGTATCTCCAATGTCACATTCAATGCAGTGCCGGACTACACTGACAAGCTCGTGTATCAGGTCCTTATGAAGCGTTGGATCTCTGGCAAGGGCTTCAAAGAGCCAACAACTAATGAACTCAAGAATGGCCTGAATTACATCCGTAGGACGTACCCGGTAGATGAATCCACTGTCATTGGGGTATTCAGAGTGTGGACGTTCTTCGATTTCAACACCATACTGGGGAAGAGTGTAGGTTGCAGCGAGGTGCTTGACAAGATGGAGAAGTCCTTCTCTGACAAGAAGGGCAGGAAGGTCGTGGCGCTGGTGACGGACAGCGAGGCCCCGTACCTGTGCTCTGGTCTGGGGAGAAGCAATGGCTACACCACGTCTCGAGGCAATGTGGCAGATTCCCCAGCCCACGAGATCGGCCATGGCGTCGGGCTGCTTCATGCCGGCCCGCCCCCCGGCCATGCGGCCGAGTGCTCTGACTCAGATTGGTGCGACGGCGACTGGCCTTACTCGCATGGCACTATCGGCGCGTACGGATTTGACATCCTGAGCAAGAAAGTGGTCCCCAAAGACCAACTTGAGTGCCGAACCCCCGGCGTGTGCGATAACGACAAGGACGATGATGGAGACGGCCACAAAGACGAGGAGTGTCCGGGTCAGGTGGACGGAGACCCGCCGGCCGACTTTGCCAACTTCCCTCACGACTTCATGTCGTACGGGCCGTGCGGCACCTGGGTCTCGCCGCGCAACTGGATACGTATGTTCAACGCTTTCACCGGCAGCAGTCTGTCCTATCCCAAGAAGTCATCGCCGGCTTCAGCGGAGGCTGTGG
>JBHHXF010000551.1:0-3054 GCA_046756905.1 Anaerolineae bacterium
GCTTGTCGAAGGGTTGCCGCGAATTCATTCGCCAGGCGCGAAGCAAGGGTTTGAGAAAATGGATGCAACCTCTACCATCGCGAGGTAACGTTTCTACCTCGGAGTTAACTCCAGATAGACAGACGACCCATCAGCCGGCTCGTCGAGGCGCGCCACACTCCCCGCAAAACTGATCATCCGGTTCGAAAGACGCACCACATCGGTGACAGAAGTTCGCCAGACTTTCCTCGGCGGCCGGCTGGGGGGGTGTACGCCGGCCCCGCCGGCGCGTCGATGGACGCACCACCTCCACATCCGCCTGGCGTGCACGCCAGGCGCCTACCCCAATCAACGCCAGGCCCATCAAGATGACAACAGCCGCCCCGATGGGCAACCAAAACCGCGTCGCGGAGCGGTCAGCCAGGTTCGTTGCGAATCCGGCGCCGGATGAGGTATCCGCCGGCGGTGGGCCAGCCGGCTCCGAGGCGACCGGCCCGATCTGATCCACTGTCAGGGTGTCGTCGGGCTTTGAGTATGAGACCGTCTGGCGCACCGTCTGCCCTGGCTGCACGCTCTCGATCTGGCGGCTGAAGAAACTGAGCCCTTGAAAGCCGGCCACCGGTCCCGACAGAGCCGGCTCGCCCTGCAAGTTCGAAGCGCCGGCCGGCTGCTGAACGGCAATCCCGAGGGAGTTCACCGCCTGTCCATTCATATCAATATCCACAGTGAACGACCTGTCTGGCCCGGCGCTGATCACGTCGATATAGTATTCAAGTTGAAATCTGGCCGTCGCCGGCGTGAACGTGATCACCTGCTGATCGCCCGAGGGCTGGGCGTCCCAGGACTCATTGATGAGGCTGCCCTGGTCGTCCAGATGGGCGACAGCATTCACGGTGGCGCCGGCGGGAATCGGGAACCGAAGTGGTTGGTCCGGGGGAGCCGACAAATCGCCCTTGTAGATGACCAAGAGCCTCGGGTCATCGTACTGGGGCCAGAGATCAACCTGAAGCTGCTGGATTTCGGGGCCGGCCGGTTCCTGTGCGTTTGCCGGCGCAGCACAGATCAGAACTATTGACACGAATGCCAATACAACAGCCAGCCAAAAACGTCCGCCGGCCGATGGCCCTGGGGCCGACGGTGGTCCAACGGCGAACGGCGAATGGCTTTCACTGTGTCCAGAGACCCCTGCCGAGGCCCCTCCCGAGCGGCGTCCTGAGCCTGTCGAAGGGCCTATCGAGGGGATCGTGGAAGGGTTCGCCGTTCGTCGTTGGTCGTCATGCATCTATTCCTCCGCCTCCAGGAGCGCCGCATAATCCACCGCCGATAGCAGATTCTCCATTTCGGCCGGATCATCGGGTTGCACGACGATCATCCAGCCGTCACCGTAGGGATCTTCGTTCACAAGCTCCGGGGCGTCTTCCAACTCCGTGTTCGCATCAACGACGGTGCCGGCAATGGGGCAATACAAATCTGACGCCGCCTTAACCGACTCGATCACCCCGAAGGGTTCCATGAACCCAAAGCTGTCACCTTTCGCAGGCAACTCGACGTACACGACATCCCCAAGTTGATGCTGGGCGTAATCGGTGATTCCAACGCGGATCAGATCGCCTTCTACCTCGGCCCATTCGTGATCTTCACTGTAGCGCAGGTTTTCAGGGATACTCATGTTTGCCTCCTCCTATGCATGGATGGGCGACCCGACTGCAGCCATCGCCGCCTCGTGGATGGCTTCGTGGAGTGTCGGGTGCGCATGTACTGTAGCAATAATTTCGCCCGGTGTCAACTCCGCCGTTCGCGCCAGAGCAATCTCATGGATGATCTCTGTCGCGTCGGGGCCGACAATGTGAGCCCCTAGAATCTCGCCAAACTGCCTGTCTACCACCAGCTTGATGTGCCCTTCGCGGTCGTTGATGGCCAGGGCTTTGCCGATGGCCTGGAAGGGGAACTTGCCCACCTGGACGTCGTAGCCGGCCTCGCGGGCAGCCTGCTCGGTCATGCCGATGCTGGCAACCTGGGGCAGGCAGTAGACGCAACTGGGGATGAAACTGGCGTCAGCCATGTGCGCTTCCAGGCCGGCCAGGTGTTCCACCACGGCGACGCCCTCGTGCATCGCTTTGTGGGCCAACATGGGTGGGCCGGCCACGTCGCCGATAGCGTACACGCTCCCCACATTGGTCTGTCGCATCTCATTCGTGGTGACGAAGCCTTTCTCGGTCTCCACCCCCACAGCTTCCAGGCCCAGGCTCTCCGTGTTGGGTGCGCGCCCGATGGCCACCAGCAGTTGATCGCCCTCGAAGTGGACCTCGCCATTCTCCTCGGACACGGCCGTCAATTGGACACCGTCGGCAGTGACCTGGAAGCCCTCGACGCGGGTGCCGGTGTGTATCTGGATGCCGCTCTTGCGGAAGGATTTTGCGACAAGCTCTCCAGATTCAGGATCCTCCAGCGGTAAAACGTTGGGCAACATCTCGATGATCGTGACCTGGGAGCCGTAGGCGTTGTACAGGTAGCTGAACTCGACGCCCACAGCGCCGGCTCCCATGATCAACAGCTTCTGGGGCACGTCGGGGAGGCCGACAGCGTGCCGGCTGACGATGATGCGCTCGCCATCAGCCTCCATGCCCGGCAGCAATCGCGCCCGGGAACCCGTGGCGATGACGATGTTGTCAGCCTCCAGAACCCGCCCATCCGGCGACACCTCGACCGTGTTGGCGGACGTCAGGCGGGCCTCACCCCGCACCAGGTCCACATTGTTCTTGTTCAGCAGGAACTCGACGCCCTTGACGAGCCGGCGCACGACCTGCCGGCTGCGTTTCACCGCCGGCTCCCACTTCGCCTCCATGTTGTCGAACTCGATCCCAAACGTCCGGGCATCGTTCTTCAGCAGGTTGACGAGTTCGGCATTCTTCAACAGCGCCTTGGTGGGGATACACCCCCAGTTCAGGCACACGCCGCCCACGTCCCCCTTCTCGACGACAGCCGTCCGCAGGCCGAGCTGGCCGGCGCGGATGCCGGCCACGTACCCGCCAGGGCCGGCGCCGATGATTGCAACGTCGTATCGATCTGTCACGT
>JBHHXF010000552.1:0-3040 GCA_046756905.1 Anaerolineae bacterium
GGACAGGATTTCGATGGATGTTACCAACTGATCGGTTACCGTCAGGTATACGCGCGTTGTGATCTTCGAGATACGGGTCCATGCCTGGAAAGGGGGATGCCATTGACGCCTCCTGCCTTCAAACGGTCATCAGTTGAGCCGGCAAACGTTGTCAGGTGGTTACTGCTCAGCCTGCCTGATGCCGGCGGTTGAAACCGCGCCTACGGCTGCGAAGTCGGCCGGCGCCGACTGAGAGTCAGCCGGCGCAGGCCGGCTTCGCAAGGGTTGCCGCGAATTCATTCGCCAGGCGTGTCAGGTGAATTATCAGTACTTGGGAAAACTCTGTACTAACCCTCCCGCAGGTTGTCGATCAGATGCCAAGAACGGTTTGAAGCGCGCGTTGCGTGACATACTCAGAACCTGCGGGAGGGTAATCAAAGGAAATTCCCAAGTACTGATTATAGGTCGGGGAAGGCCCGGGAGCAAACGGCTGTCTCGCTCCCGTGTTCGCAAGTACCTCCATTAAACCGAAAACTGGCCTGCTGACGGGGTAGAAAGTAACTTCCGCTTGACTTTGCCCGTGACCCCGTAAAACGTGATGCGTGAAACGCGAAAACGCCTTCTCGCCCTTGCATCGCGTATCACGCATCGCGTTTCACGAGGTCGCTCCGGCTGGGGAGCTGTCTCACCGGAAGTTACTTTTCCACACCAGTTTCGGTTTCATGACCTCTGCAACCCTAAAGTGGCGGCTGACTTCAGCGGGTGTAGCGAACCGAAAACGTGTCGAACGCTCCAGTGTACTCTGCGTACTCTACGTCCACGTGAGTGACCAGTGCGCGGGGCGGACCTTCTCGTGCGAACCGGACCATGCGCTGCACGGCATCCTCTTCTCCCTCAAACACAGCCTCCACGCGACCATCGATTAGATTGCGCACCCAACCGGTGACACCCAGAGCTAACGCGCGCCGGCGCGTGGTGTCGCGGAAATAGACACCATGCACATGCCCCTCGATGAAGATGTGCGCGCGTGTCTTGCTCACATTACACCTGTTGCTTCAGGATTCGCCGGCGTCTACGATGTGGAAGCCGAAAGCTTCCTCGACCAACTGCTTCTCCGGCTCGGCGTCGAGGTCGGGCTCTCCGTGCATTTGGTAGGCGTAGCGGGCGACTTCGTGGCCGGCCGGGTTAAACAGGATGGCCATGTCTCCCCGGTTAGCCCACACCGGCCCGGAGTCCCAGTACAAATCCGATGGGGGGTTCTGCTTCAACGTTGCGTTGGCGCCCGTGTGAACGGTTACTGTTTTGCCCGGCTCCAGTGTAGAGCCCGGCGGGAAGCGGAATACCTTGCCCGCTTTCAACGCGCCCAGAGACCAGCCGGCTATCGCCTGAGGTCGATGGCCGTTGTTCGCAACTTTCGCGTGTTCTGACCATCCCCAATTCCAAATCTCGGTGATTTCGATGCCAACTCGGGATCGCGAGCGGGCCTGCACGGTTTCAGCGGGTTGTGTCATGGTCATGATGTGCTCCTGTGTCAAAGATAAGTAACCAGGCTACCCAACCGATAACTGGCAACTGATCACTGATTACTGATTACTGGCTCGCCCACCCATGTTCGCCAATCAGCGGGACAAACCGTACCTCCGTGAGGGGTTTGCGGCGGATCTCGTTGCCGCTAGTGGTTGCACGTACCAGGGTTTGGCATCCGCGACTTCCGATGGGCACGATAAGCCGGCCTCCATCTTCCAGTTGATCGAGCAGCGGTTGTGGAACATCCGGCGCGGCGGCGGCAACTATGATGGCGTCGTATGGAGCTGCTTCAGGCCAGCCTTCACTCCCATCACAATGACTCACATGAACGTTGTGATAGCCCAGTTCACGGAGACGCTCTCGCGCTGCATCTGCCAGCTCCCTATACCGCTCGATGGTGTAGACTACGCCGGCAAGCTTGCTCAGCACAGCAGCCCCGTAGCCCGACCCGGTGCCGATCTCCAACACCTTGTTTCCCGGTTCGATCTGCGCTGCCTCTGTCATCAGCGCGACTACGTATGGCTGTGAGATCGTCTGACCGTGACCGATTGGCAGAGCCGAGTCCGCATATGCCTCAGATCGAACATGGGCAGCGACAAACAAGTGACGAGGCACGATGGACATGGCTTCAAGGACCTTTGGATCGCGGATGCCACGCCGCTTCAGTTGTTGCTCGATCATCCGCCGACGTCTGGCTGCACCTTCGTTGTTCCACTTCTCAGCCATGTCGGGAGGACTCAACCACTTTCGTATAGGGAGCCACATGTCATGGTGTGGGTGTTAGTCTCGGCACCGAGGTTCTCGTCGGTGAAATCGTCACTGTCAGCTCCACTGCGGATGTCGCAGTCGCTGCCACCGTTGGCGTCCGCCTTGGTGTGAACGTTGGGCGCGGCGTAGGTGTTCGAGTTACGGTCGGGGACGAAGTTGGTGTTCGAGTTGGTGTGGCCGTTGGCGTCGAGGTATTGGTTGGCGTTGGTGTAGCCGTCGGCACAGGCGTCCCCTGTATTTCGATCAGTACGTCGCGCAGCCGGGTCAAGAAGGAGTCGAATTGAGCAGATTCAGTAGCTACTGCTTTCACATCCGACCTGAGAGTTTCCACTTTTTTAGTCGTCGCTCCGAGGTCCTCTTTCGTGGTTTCAAGTTCGTTGCGGATAGTGCCGGTATAATCTTCCAGTGTGTCCGCCTTGTCGCTCACCTGTGCCAGGGATTGACTCAACCTGTCAGCTTCCTTTTCGAGCGCATTAATGTCGGAACCCAGTTCAGCCTGTCGGCTCTGCATCTCGCCAATAGCTGATTGGGCTTCGCTGATTGCTGACTGGACATTTCTGCCCCACGTGCGTGAAGAGAAACTGAGCGTACCGTTGAAGGCATACAAGAGGCCAAGGGTGAGCGCCGTTCCCAGTACGGCCCCCAGCAACAGGAGAACCAGCCACTCGATCACAGTGCCCAGACAGCCGTTGCGCCTCGGCGGCTGAGCTGGCGCTCTCGATGGGGGTGGGGGAGGCTGGGCAAATCGAGGCTCAGCCGGCACGAC
>JBHHXF010000553.1:0-3028 GCA_046756905.1 Anaerolineae bacterium
GATCAGATTAGTGTAGTCCGCCAAAGTGTGCTCAGGCGACAGATGCCCTCGGCGCTTGCGCTTGTCGAGATGCCGAGTATCTGCCCCCGCCTTCCACCGGATATGAGAGCGCAAAGCCTGAATGGCGGCTACGATGCCAGCTTTTGGCTGCTCGTCGCTCATAGCGATTCAGATTATACGTCCTTTCGGAATAAGCGTCAATCTACCCGCTTCATCCCATTCCCAATGCCTGCCGGGCGGCGTCCATCACCTCCGGCGTGATTGCCCGCAGGCCACGTTGCCGGGCGTAGTCGGTGTAGGTCTGCCGGATCATCTGTTGCACGAAAGGGGGTGCGGCGTTCAGGCGCTGTAGGGCAGCCGGCGTCCACACCGGTTCGAGAGTCTCATCATCAGGCTGAACGGCGTCGGCGCGCCCCTGAGCCAGATTCGCCCGCAGGTGCGACAGGGGGCCGGCCGGCCCGTTCGCCGGCCCGATACGCACGCCCAGGGACTGCACCAGTTGGGTCTCGCCGGCGTTGGTCAGCATGGCCGTGCTGTGGTCGCAGCGCGGACAGCGGAAGACCACCGTCAGGCTGCCCGACGGGTCCGGGGAACCGCTTTCCATCACATGCATCGGTTCATCGCAGGGGACGCACAGAAACTTCATGATCTCAACGCTCCTTCGACTGTCGTAGTCAACGCTGCCAGCGCCTGCGCAGCCGGCGTACCGGGATGGGTGAGGGCGAAGGGCAGGCCGGCATCCGCCTCGGCGGCCAGGCGGGGGTCGAAGGGGATGCGCCCTAGCAGCGGCAGTCCCATCGCTCGGGCCATGTCTTCCCCTTCGCCACCCGGGAAGAGCGGGCTCACCGTCCCGCAGTCGGGGCAGACGTAGCCGGCCATGTTCTCCACCACGCCCAGCAGGGGATCGCCGCGCTCCTGGGCGGCAGTGATCGCTTTCTTCACCACCGCCTGGGAGACCAGGGCCGGCACGGTGACGACGATCACGCCGGCCAGCCGGGGGAGCAGGCCGGCCACTGCTGCAAAGCGATCGCTGCCCGGCGGCAGGTCCAGGAGGAGGAAATCCAGCTCTCCCCAGGCTGTGTCGGTCAGGAACTCCCGCAGCACCGTGGCCTCCATGGTTCCGCGCCAGACGGTGGTGTCGGCGGCCAGCCCGCCCGGGTGGTTCCACGTCACCGGGGTGGCCTCATCGGGCAGGAAGAGGTCTATGGAGATGACTCGCACGCCGGCTGCGCCGATGGCCGGCGCGACGCCCTGGGACGTCAGCCGCAGTTGCTGCCCACGGATCCCTAGCATGCGCGCTACGGCGGGACCGTTCAGGTCGGCGTCCACCACGCCGACGGCGTGGCCCCGGTCGGCCAGGAGGGTGGCCAGGCCGGCGGTGACGGTGCTCTTTCCCACGCCGCCTTTGCCGCTCATGACCGCCACGACGTGATCCACGTGGCTCAAGCGCGCCTCCAGTCGATCCTTCAGGGCTATCACCTGGCCCAGGATGTTGGAACCGCCGTCACCGCTGATCTCATGGTAGGTTTTCATGGCACATTCTCCTCGCCTGGAGGAAGACCTTGGGTGCTGTGGGGGTGTTGCCCATACCCCTCAACTTGAGCGACTAGAGACCGCCGGTCGAGTGGCCGAAGGCCGGCCGTATCGAGACCAAGGGAGCGGGTTTTGTTAAGCCGCTTGGTCTCGATACGCGCCTGGAGGCGCTACTCGACCGGCGCTCCCGCCTTCGGTTGACATGTATGGGGTGTTGCCCCCTTGGGTACTGGCTGTCCGCTATTCCCTCTCCGCTCTCTGAGGCCACATCAGCCCCCAGGCCATGAGTGCCAGGCCTGCCAGGGCCAGGGCGACCGTCGCCGGGTTGGATGCAGGCATCCCGCCGGTCTTGGGCAGGATAGCAGGTGCAGTCGGCAGTGTCTGGGCGTAGGCCATCACGTCCACCGCGTCCTGCACACTCCAGCCCAGGTCAATCGTGGCCGGCATGGTCGGGTCCGAGCCGGGCTGGCCGAAGCGCGCCTTGTGCAGGAACTCCTGCAGGTTGTCGTTGGCCAGGGTGCCGATGTACTCGGGATTCTCCGGCGTATGGAAGTTGAGCTTCATGCCGTCTGGACCGTGACAGGCGGCGCACAGACCGTCGAACAGTTGCTTGCCATGCTCTTTGTCAGCGTTCTTGGGCGCCTTGGCGGCATAGTCGATGTACTCGCGGTCGTCCACCGGGCCGTTCTTCATGAAGGTGGCCAGGTCGGTGAGGGCCGCATCATCCATGACGGAAGAGAAGTCGTGGTCGGGGTTGGTGCCACCTTTGAGGGCCGCGACCAGGTCATCGACGGACTTGGATTGGGCAGCGCTGTAGACGCCGGGGAAGCCGGTCCTGTGGGAGCCGGAGGCGTAAGCGCCATCCTTG
Source organism: Anaerolineae bacterium (assembly GCA_046756905.1). Lineage (GTDB taxonomy): Bacteria > Chloroflexota > Anaerolineae > Epilineales > JAANWY01 > JBHHTZ01. The sequence goes on from JBHHXF010000553.1 coordinate 2,402, forward strand.
CCCATGTAGTCCCAGCCGTGGCACTCCTTGCAGCGCCAGGTGTCAGCGCCGGAACGGGTGTTGGTGGACTGGGTGGCCCACAGGGGGTGGTCGGTGGTGGGGGCATCGACGCCGAGTTCGCCCCACCACTTGTCGTACAGGCGAGCGCCCCGGCTGACATTGCCGCTCTGGGCGCTGGCTACAGCAACCAGAAGCAGCGAGCTGAGGACGACGAGCGATAGTGTCAACATGACAGATTTCTTCATGATTCCTCCTGAATGAGTCAACTGCGTTGGGATAGGCGTTCGAGAAAGGTTACTGGCTTGTGGGCTTATGAGATCACCTCCCCCTGTTTGCCGGTCATAATCCATTACATGCCAAACCGCCGCCGCGCTTCCTGCACGAGCTGATCGTCTACAACCTCTGTGCCTTGTTGTCGCGCATAGTCCTCGATCGCCTTGCGCGCCATGCCGCGTGCGAAGTCCGGCACGCGGTCCAGCCGTTCCAGCGCCTCGGGTGTCCACGCCAGGCTCTCGACGACGACCTGCCGCGTCTCTGCCCAGGTTGGGGTGAAGGTTCGGCCCACCAGCAGCACGTGGCACGGGGCCAGCCGCAGCAGGTTCTCGGCATTGGAGCCGATGTCTAGCC
>JBHHXF010000554.1:0-3020 GCA_046756905.1 Anaerolineae bacterium
AGCCGGCAGCCTACTTCGAGGCCATCGAGATCGCGCGCCGGCGCTACGGCGACCGCCTGACGATCCGCGCCGGCGTCGAGGTCGGGGAGCCGCATCGCTATCCCGACGAGACGGCCGCTCTGCTCAGCGCTTACCCGTTCGATTTCGTGATCGGCTCCCTGCACTGGGTGGACGGCCGGCCCACCTTCCGGCCAGAGTTCTTTGATGGTCGGCCCGCCGAGGATGCCTGGCGCGCCTACTTCGAGGAATTAGTGCAGTTGTGCCAGGCCGGCGATTTCGACGTGCTGGCCCATCTGGACCTGCCGAAGCGGCACACCACCTTCGATCCGACGCCCTACGCCGACCTGATTCGCGCCGCACTTCGAAGCCTCATCAACCGCGGCAGGGGCATCGAGATCAACTGCTCCGGGCTGCGCTATCCGGTGGGGGAGCCACTACCCGGGCCGGCGGTCGTGCGATGGTATCGCGAACTGGGCGGCGAGGTCCTGACGGTCGGGACTGACGCACACAGGACGAGCCACCTGGGAGACGGTATCGCGCGGGGGTTGGAGATGGCACGGGAGGCCGGCTTCGAGGCGATCACGCTGTTCGTGGAGCGGCGGCCACAGGGAGCATAACAACGTCTCATTATGCATGTTGAAGTTGATCAGAGCGGCAAGATCGGGGACCCCAGTGGGGAACCGCCTGGTTCAGCCCCTAGTGATGTGCTAGGAGGTCCCCAGGCCACCCGATCATTCAGGAAGAAGTATAGCACAGATGCCAGACCATGTTAAACCGATAGGCTAACCGAAGAAGGAGATGAATAATGCAATTGAGTCCGCGTTCCCTTACCCTGTCCGATGTCCTGGTCCCGCCCAGCAGTCTTGCACGAGATCTTGGGCTGGTCGTCGCGTTCAGCCTGATCAACGCGGCGGCTGCGCAGGTGTCGATCGCGCTGCCGTTCACGCCCGTGCCCATCACCGGCCAGACGTTTGCGGTGCTCCTGACCGGATCGCTGCTGGGCAGCCGGCTGGGCGCGTGGAGTCTGCTGCTGTACCTGGCCGAGGGCGCCGCCGGCCTGCCGGTGTTCGCCCTGGGGCGCAGCGGACTCGTCACGCTGCTCGGCCCCACAGCCGGCTACCTGATCGCATTTCCGGTTGCGGCCTTCGCCGTCGGCTGGCTGGCGGAGCGGGGGTGGGACCGCCGCGTGCTGACCACGGCGCTGGCTATGGTGGTCGGCAACGTTGTGATCTATGCCGGCGGTGTGTTCTGGCTGGCGCGCTTTGTGGGCGGGCCGGCGCAGGCCGTGGCCCTGGGCATGGCGCCCTTCCTGATGGGCGATGCCGTCAAGCTGGTGCTGGCGGCCGTGCTGTTGCCGGCCGGCTGGGCCGTCATGAATCGAACCGACGACCCACGTTGACGGCCGCCGCCTCCGTTTGGGATATCTTCTCGGAAAGTAGGGGCGAGGCAAGCCGGATTGAGGGATTATCAGTACTTGGGAAAACTCTGTACTAACCCTCCCGCAGGTTGTCGATCAGATGCCAAGAACGGTTTGAAGCGCGCGTTGCGTGACATACTCAGAACCTGCGGGAGGGTAATCAAAGGAAATCCCCAAGTACTGATTATGGGCAAAGCAACTTGCTCTCCGGCTTGCCTCGCCCCTACCTCACCCCGAATTATTGAGAAGATACCGTTTGGGCATGTCGTGCCACCGAGCAGGGATTCACTCAAGGCTCAGTCGGGACGGACAGATACTGCTCAGCGCAGAAGACCACCTGCGTTGAGCCGAAGGAGCCAAAGGATTCGGCCGTGAGCCGCCGGCGTACCGGGCTGCTCCGGCATGGAACCAGCCCCGCGTCTCGGTACTGGGCCGGATACTCGATCTCGAGGAATGCCTCGTCCCCTGGCAGGAAATCGATATCCGGGAAGCTGAGAAGTCCGGTGCGGCCGGTGACTCTCTGGAGCCGGCTGCCGTCGGGCATAACGAAAGTGATGCGTGCGCCGTCTAGTGGGGAATCCACGCCACTGTCGTAGTACGCGCCACCACTCGAGACACGGTCGACAAAGACGAAAATCGTGATGTTGGCCTGGCACAGGCTGTTGGAATCGCTTCTATCGCACTCTGGTCTGGGCGATTCAGCGAAGGCAGTCAGTGAGCCGGCCGCGAGCACGGCCAGCACAACGGCGTAAACTGTAACCCATCTTCTCTTCATGCGCTTTGCTCCTCCCTTTGAAAGAACTCACCGTCTCAGCAGGAGCCTCTGGAGAGAGCGATCAACACCCTCCACAGGGAAACGTCAACGCACGAGGGGCAGGCAATCTCATGCCTTGGCCGGATGCAGATCCACGATAGGTTTGGGGTAATCATAGTATACCACAAAACTGAGACGTTGTGAGCACCGCCGGCTAAAAAATCTTTGAAAAAACTGTGAACGGCTGTGCCGTCTCTCCGACGTGCTACCGACTCTACGGCCTATCATCCGGTATAGCAGCATCATGTCACGCGAGTGTTACATGCTGTTTAGCCGGTTGTAAATAGAGTGTAAACGCTCAGAGTTGCGGGTCTCGACTTCAGCGACAAAGGGGCAGTGTGAGGGACGCAGCGATGTCATGATGCCGGCTGGTCTGTCGCCGTCGAGTCTATGACCAGGTTGAAGACGATGATCCCCCTACCAATATAACAACGGATTGATCCGGTCATTTGTTATGCGGGCCGCAAGCCAAATCAGACAGTGGAACACTCGAAGGCCCTGGCCTCGCTTGGGCTTTCCAGATACAATGACGGGTTTCCCCGCCAGAACAATACGCGTGACAACCCAACCTTCTCAACCCGGATCGTCGAACCGTGGGTGAGCATAGCCAAACCATCCAGGTCAGACGAGCACTATACACCGAGAATTTCCCCGTCTGGACTGGCTGCGCAAGCCCTCTACGGGGCCCTCTACGCCGATTTGACAAATAAGCGAAAGTATGCTATCATGATCATCAGTAGGACGTAGTAAGTTTTGTTTCGGAACGCGCATGTCTCGACCGCCAAGGCT
>JBHHXF010000555.1:0-3019 GCA_046756905.1 Anaerolineae bacterium
CGCAGCAGCGCCAGGCCCAGGCCGGCCCCAATCCCGCCTCCAATGGTCAGGCCGGCCAGTCTGTGGCGGTCGCGGATGATCCGTCGTCGGGCGCGCCACCACCAGATGCCGGCCCGGTCCAGCGCCGGCAGGTCCGTGTTCAGCTTCTCGATCTCGGGATCGGCGTCGGCCAGAGCGCCATGCAGTTCGGCCCGACGTCGCCGGCGCAGCCCGCCTGGCTCCACAGCCCGCAGCGCCCAGTCCAGCCGATCTAGCCCCCGGTGTCGATCCATTGCCAGGAGAGCCAGAGCCGCTGTCTGCCGTGTCACCGCGTCGGAATGACTCACCGCTGACCAGGCGACCGGGCCAAAGGGCGGTCTTTCATCTCCAGGTTGATCCGATCGTAGGGGCGAGGCAGGCCTCGTCCTGAGGCTCGACCCGAAGGGCCGTAGAGTATGTCGGTCTGCCGTTGCCCCGTCACTCCGGCCTGCCTCGCCCCTACCCGCGTCGTGCAGGCCCAGCAACAAGCCGGCCTTGTTCAGAGTCGAGCGGCTGCTGCGGAGGTTCTTCGGGATGGGGGCGTCGGGCTCTTCCAATTCTCGGATCAGCGCGCGACCGGCGTCGGAGCGCAGCCGGTCCAGCCAGGGGGCAGCCGGCGTATCCCGTGCCACGGCGGAGCGCAGGAGGAGCAGCGTTCTCACAGGTGGCGGCGTCAGATGCCCGCCGGCCTCGGCCAGGTAGCGCAGTTGCCCCCGCGTGGCCGGCACGTCCCGCGCCAGCCACGCCGACCAGACACGCTCCAGCTCGGCTTCAGCCTGATACTGGCGCTCCACTTCCCGACCACCCAGCCGGCGCGCCTGCTCCGCCACCGTCTGATTGGCCAGGGCGTACCGGCGCTGGCCGTTCATCGCCCGTTCGACCAGCATCTGGGTCTCCGCCAGCCGCTCCAGCACGCCGATCAACTGCTCCGACGACGCACCATTCGCTGGCAACTGCTCCGGCTGCACCCAGCGCCCGACGCCAGGCGACGCCATGGTCGCCAGGACATGCTCTGCCAGGGGACGCCGGTCAGCCAGCCTCGTCTCCAGCGTCTGCTCCATGTAGCGGGCCATGATGCCGTCGGCGCTCTTCTCGCGGTCGTACAGATCCTCGGTGATGGCGTGGGCCGCTTCCGGCTCCAGCGCCTTGCGGTAGAGCCAGTCACACACAATCTGAAGGTCGCCCGGATCGACCATCCCCGTCCCGTCGGACAGCTCGGCCAGATCGGGCACGATGCGCCTGGCGGCCAGCGTCTGAGGGATGATGGTCACGGGCCAGTTGAGCACGCGCAAAGGCTCCACGATGGCGCGCTCAGCTTCGTCGGTTAACAGGGGCGGAATGCTCACCGTTGCCTGCATCAGACCTTCGAGCCTGGCCTGTAACGCGCTGAGCCGCGCCAGCCGATCCTCGCGGACGACGAAAACCAGCCGCAGCGTGTCGCCCAGCGCCTCGCGGCTGCCGGCCAGCTCTGCGACGATGCTGTCCTGAACCTCGGCCGGCAGATCGAAGGCGCGCTCGAACTGGTCCAACACCAGCACCAGGTGGCCGAAAGGCTCGGCCGTGGCGGCCCGCAGCACATCCGGCAGCGGAGCGTCGCCCGGCACGCGCAGCGGCACGCCGATCCGCGACCGCACCTCGCCGGCCAGTTCTGCGTACTCTGAAACGGTAACAACCAGATCCCCATCCAGCTCCAGCCGGGGCCGCACGCCGGCCTCCATCAGCGACGTGAGACCGACGCCGGCTTCGCCGTAGACCACCACCACCGCATGTTCCCGAATCCGACGATAGACATCTTCGCTCTCGCTGCTCCGGCCCTGGAACAGATCGCGATCCAACGGTGTGTAGGGCGCCAGCCCTTTGTAGGGCCGGCGCTCCTCGGGTGGGAACCGATCTGCAGGGCGGAACAGCAGGCCATTGGGGAGACGCATGAAGAGAACCGGCACGGCCCACTGCCAGGCCCAGTCATCCATCACCGCCCGCCGGGCGCGGTTAACGGCCAGATCGACCGTCCCGTGCTCCAACAGTTGGGAGTAGAACTGCCGGCCAAACTGCCGCGCCACGCCCACCTCGACGCGCTCCTGCATGGCGACCACGGCCGGACAGCCGGCCACCACCAATCGAGGCCCCAGCCCGCGAAAAGCATCGGTTGTGCTTTGCTGCGCGCTCCGGCAGGCGGCCAGGAAGATCAACTGCGGCAGGTGTCGCCCCGTGCGCAGCCGCTCGGCGATCTCGGCAGCGGATACGCCCTGGGGGCTGACGCTGCCGTTGGCCGGCTTCTCCAGGATCAGATATGCCGTCTGCTCGTCGGCCTCCCACACGCCGTGGCCGGTGTAGTGCAGGATGTCGAAGCCATCACCCTGGTCCAGCTTGCCGGCGATGGCCTCCAGCGTGGCCGGCTCTTCCAGAAACTCGTATTCGATTCGACCTCGAAACTGATCCAGCACCGCAGCGATGGCCGTGCGCTCGCGGTCCGGATCGACGTAGAGCGCGTGGTCCGGCGGGTAGGGGCTGGAGACGACGATGAGCGCCCGCAGCGGGCCGGCCGGCAGCGGGAGGCCCCAGCGCGCGCCGGTGCTCAGGTAGCGCGAGAAGAGAACGTTGGGCGCGGCCGCCAGCGGGACCCAGCCGGCCCCGTGGGGGTGGTACAGCCGCTCCCAGGGCACGGTGTGCAGGACCGGCGCCTGTTCGTCCAGTTGCAGGGTGAGCCGAATACCGCGCTGGCCGGCGGCGCCCAGCGCAGCCGCGTACTGGAACCCCACCGCCCCGGAGAACAGGTGGTTGAACAGCGTCTGCCCGTATTCGGCCGGCTGGCCGGACATCCAGACCGGCTCCAGTTCCGCCAGGCGCGCGAGCAGCGCGTCCAGGTCCAGCGTGCCGGCGTGGGTGCTGCCGTCGGGCAGTTCGAGCTGTACGCGGCAGGGCCGGCCTTCCCCCTGCCACAGGACGTGGAGGGCTACGGTGTCGGGGATGGTGTCTGGCATTGGATTGTCTCCTGTTCGGT
>JBHHXF010000556.1:0-3015 GCA_046756905.1 Anaerolineae bacterium
CTGCCCCGAAGCAGTTTTCTCAAGTACTGATACTGAGTTGAGATCTTCTATGCCATACAATACGATTTTTCTCGATATGGGTTACACTCTCGTCTTTCCCTATCCCTCTTGGACCGACGTGTACCACAAAGCGTACAGCGAGGCTGGCATTACCATCGACCGTGACGCGCTCCACGAGGTTCTGGAGGCGGTCTGGCGAGCGGTGATCGCCGAAGATGCTACGGCTTTGTGGGATGCGAGCGAGGCCGGCGACCTGCGGCGGAAGTGGGCCATTGAGACTGAGATCTTGGATCGTCTGGGCATCACGGACAACCGTCACCGACTCGTGGAGCGTGTCACGCAGGCGTTTCGCAGCCCGGCCAACTACCGCGTGTTCCCGGAGGTTCCCAAAACCTTACAGGCCCTTCGAGATCGAGGTTACACTTTGGCCATTGTGTCCAACTGGGACTGGTACCTGCCGGCATTGTGCCGTGACCTGAACCTGACTCCCTACTTCGATGCGATCATCACCTCGGCTCGGGTTGGACGTGCCAAACCCCACCCCGAAATCTTTCACACAGCCCTGTCGGAGACCTCGGCCGATCCGGCGCGGACACTGCACGTGGGCGATAGCTATGATGCGGATGTTGTGGGCGCCCGCGTCGCCGGCATTGCCGGCGTCCTGGTGGACCGCGAGGGTACAGCCACGACCGATGGTCATCTGACCATCCAAAACCTCGACGAACTTCTGCTACTCCTGGACGACTTCCAGGCAGACCTTTAGGGGTTTTCGAAAACCCTAAAGGTCTCGCCGTCGGCTCGCTTGAGCAATCGCCGTCAGCGGGATCAGGCCCACAATTTCATCCGGCACGAGTCCAGCGATGGATGACCCCTGTTCGACACGCTCCCGAACTTGCGTGGATGAAAGGCCGGCATGAGACGGATCCAGCTCGATCAGGTGTATCTTGTTGGCAAAGGGTAGACAGGCCGGCTGTCTCAGGAACTCCTCGACATCAGCCAGGCTGTGTTCGCCGCGATTCGCTGCGATGAATTGGCTCTGGTCGAAAAGCTCCCCCAACTCAGCTTCTAGATTGCCATAGTATTTCGGATCAAAGACCCGCACCAGGGTATCGTAGCCGACGATGAAAAAGAGCTCGGTATCCTGTGGGTAGCTTTCCAGAATTGCTTTCGCCTTGTCAATGAAGCGAGCGTGGCTGCACATCGCCACCGAGAACCGTGGCCGGCCTTCGGTAAAACGTGTCAGCATCCACAACCGCTCAGACAGTGCGGCCCCGTAGACTCGCTTGTCAACGTTGACCTTCGAGAGCTCGAACATCACCTCGTCGAGGCGATGTTGTTGCATCGCCAGCTCGGCCATGCAGACATGGGCCGTGGTCAGTGGGTTGAACGCACTGGAGAGCACCCCCAGCCGCTTGCGAATTGGGAATTGCGAGACGCCGCCCTCGGCCGGCCTGACCACAGCAAGCTCCGGCGCGCTCCGGGGGTCCACGCTATCCACGATTCCATGCAGTTGGGGTAGCTCGATTCGCCGTTGAAGATAGCGTTTGAGGAGGTACAAAGCAGCTTCGGCGGACTGCGATTTATTTTCGGATCGATTGCCCCCGAACACGTGTCGCTCGCAGGTCTCGAGGTCCGCTGCAGCCAGCCCGATGTAGGTCAACCCGACCGGCTTTTTCGACCTTTTGCGCCCGGCAGGGCCGGCGATCCCCGTCACCGACACGCCAACGTCTACCTGGAATAGCCGGCGCGCGCCGCGCGCCATCTCCCGCGCCGTCTGCGCGCTGACCACACCGTACTGCTCCAGGGTCGCATGTCCAACACCGACGATCTGCTCCTGCACGGAGCGCGCGTACGGCACGAGGCTGCCCGTAAAGTAGTCGGAACTCCCCGGAACTTCTGTTATCCGGTGACCAACCAGGCCGCCCGTGCTGGACTCAACCAGGCCGAGGGTTAGTTCCTGCGCCCGCAGCATCTCCCCCACAACGACTTGCAACGGTCTCTCGCTCATGGCTCTCGACTCTCACAGATTGTAGCACCTCGACGCCGGCTGGTCAAAAACCGACGCCGCCCGATATCCAGGCGGCTGCACGGAGCATGAACCATCCGCCAAAGCCCATCAGTGTAGCACCACAGACCACTGCGATCATCCGAAACAGACGCGGGCCGGCGTGCCGGCGCCCGCCGTGCAGCAACGCCGACAGCCCGCCGAACCAGATGATCACCCCGGTGCTGATGCCGGCGATGAAGCCAATGGCCGCCGCGCGCTCCAGACCGGCGGCGAAGAATGGGGCGGCCATTCCCGCCCACGCTATGACCGTCATTGGGTTCAGCAGCGTAATGGCAACGCCGGTGAGGTATGGCCGGCCAACATCATCCACCGTGGGAACCTTCACCTCAAGTGCGGCATCGGTCCGCAGCACATCCAGTCCGAGGTAGATCAAGAAAACGCCACCTACGAGCCACAGGACCGGCCGAAATCCTGGTAAGCGCGTCAAAATCGGCGCCAGCCCCAGATAGGCCAGCGTGCAGTAGACAGCGTCAACCGTGGCGGCGCCGATACCGATGCGCCAGGCCGGCCAGAAGCCGGCGCGGAGCCCGGTCTGGATCACGGCCACATTGACCGGCCCCAAGGGCGCAGCCACAGCGATGCCTAACATGATGCCGTTGAGCCAAGTCGTGTTCATCGAGCTATTACTTCCCTGCACCAAAAAAGCCCGGTGCACAGATGTCGCACACCGGGCGTTGAAAACCGATCTAATTCCCAATACCCAATACCTGAAAGTGGGCGAAGCAGGACTCGAACCTGCAACCTCTTGCGTGTAAGGCAAGCGCTCTAACCAATTGAGCTATCCGCCCTGTCAAGGAAAAGTATACCACAGCGGTTCCAGAGAGTCAAAGACACAGCCCGGTATTGCAGCATGTTTCGTACGACAGACCACAGGCCGGCTTGCCATCCGATGTTATACTATGGATATCGCGCACGTAACAACGAAAGGCGGCTCGTAGTGAGCCACG
>JBHHXF010000557.1:0-3014 GCA_046756905.1 Anaerolineae bacterium
GCGTGGGTTAACAATAAGTCCTTTCAACTACTCACTTCCGATACACCACCTCACCACCGAAGACGGTCAGCTCCACTTCAGTCTCCGCGATCTCGGCCGGCGGCGCCTCAAAGATATTCTGCGATAACATGATCATGTCAGCCCACTTGCCCGGCGTGATCGAACCCTGGAGGTGCTGCTTGCCGGCCACGTACGCCGGCCCCAGCGTGTAGCCGTGGATCGCTTCCCCAACCGTGATGCGCTCCTCCGGGTACCAGCCGGCCTCCGGTTCGCCCCGTTCATCCTGCCGCGTCACAGCGGCGTGGATGCCCACCATCGGGTTGAGGGGTGCGACCGGCGCATCGGAGCCGAAAGCCAGGCGGGTGCCCCGGTCCAGCAACGAACGAAAAGCGTACGCGTAGCGGGATCGCCGGCCCCACACCCGGTCAGCCGTAGGCCAATCGCTCTGCAGGTGCACCGGCTGCATCGACGCGACGATGCCGTGCCCGCTCAGGCGTGCCAGGTCGTCGGGATGGAACACCTGCGCGTGCTCGATGCGATGGGGTAGACGGGCACGACCTCCAGCGCCGAAGCGATGCGCCGGCTCATCATGCTGAAATTCGCTGAGAACGTTTATCACATCTCGAACAGCCCGGTCGCCGATGGCGTGAACTGAGAGAGAAAAGCCGGCCTCGTCGGCGCGGACGGCCAGGTCCCACAGCTCGTCAGCCGATGTGACGACCATACCTCGGTTGTCGGGATCGCCCTCGAAAGGCTCCAGCATGAGGGCAGTCCGGGATCCCATGCTGCCGTCGGCAAAGGCCTTCACGTGGCCGATCCACAGGCGGTCATCGCCGAAGCCGGGTTGCAGTCCCAACGTCGCCGCCTCGGCCAGATACTCGGCGGCGATGTTCATGTGGACGCGCAACTTGAGCTCATCACGCCGGCGTAGGCCCTGGACCTGGCGGAAGGTGGTGCGGCCCTCGCTCTCCGTCCGTTGGTCGTGGATGCCCGTCAGTCCGAGTCGGTGGGCGTCGGCAATGGCGTCTCGCAGCCATGCCCGCAGCGTGCCGGCGTCGGGCTCTGGAATGAGGTCTCGGACCAGGCGGATGGCGTTCCACTCTCGCAGGATGCCGGTCGGTTCGCCGCCGGCGTCCCGTTCGATGCGGCTTTCAGGAGGGTCGGGCGTGTCGCGGGTGATGCCGGCCCGCTTCAACGCTGCACTGTTCACCCACCAGGTGTGCATGTCCATACGGGCTAGCGCCACCGGCGTGGAGGGCGCGATGTCGTCCAGATAGAGGCGCGAGGGTGTAATGTCCCAGAAGACTTCATCCCAACCCCAGCCCTGGACCCACTGGCCCGGCCCGGCGCTTTCGACGGCCTGGCGGACGCGCCGGCGCACCGCGTCGAAATCCCGTAAACCGAAGAGGCTGACCTGATGCTGGCGGATGGCGTACTGCCGAAAGTGGACGTGGGCATCGGTGAGTCCTGGCAACACCAGCCGGCCGCCGGCGTCGATGACCTGTGTGTCGGGGCCGGCGAGATTCGTCACCTCATCGTTTCGACCCACAGCCACGATCCGCCCGTGGGCACAAGCTACCGCCTCAGCCCACGGGTTGGCCGGGTCCACGGTGTGAACACGTGCGTCACGAAGAATCAAATCCACTCTCATTTGTAGTTACGCTGACACGGCGTTGGGCGACTTCTTCCTATATCGTATATCCGAACTCAGGAAGCACCTCGCCCAACAGATCATACTCCATGGCGCCGGTGATCCGCACGGGCAGCATCCTGTTCGTTGGCCACTCGCCCTGAATGATAACCAACCCATCGACTTCGGGGGCGTCGCGGTAGGTGCGGCCGACGCTGATGCCATCGCCGGCTCCCTCCACCAGCACCGCCATCTCGCGGCCGACGAACTGGCGGTTCTGTGCAAGCGAAATCTCTTGCTGCAGCTCCATCACGCGCGCGCGGCGCTCTTCCTTGACCTCCTGGGGCAGTTGACCAGGCATGAGGCCGGCCGGCGTGTCCAGTTCCTGGCAGTAGGTGAATACGCCCACTTTGTCGAACCGCATCTCTTCGACGAAATCCAACAGCCCCTGGAACTCATCTTCTGTCTCACCCGGGAACCCAACGATGAATCCGGTGCGGATGGCGATGTCGGGCATGACGTCGCGCAGCCGGCGCACAGTCGCCTTCGCCACGCCATCACCGGGACGTTTCATACGAGCCAGCACATTCCGATGGCCGTGCTGCAGCGGGATGTCGATGTAGTGGCAGACCTGCGGATGCTTCGCCATTGTCTCGACCAGCCGGCGGGTCACGCGCCCCGGATAGGCATACATCACGCGCAGCCAGGGAAGTTCGGGGACAGCTTCAACGATGCGGTCGATGAGCGGGGCCAGCGCATCGCGCTCTCCCCGGTCATATCCGTAAGCCGTGGTGTCTTGGGCGATGAGGACGATCTCTTGCACGCCTTGGTCGACCAGTTCGCGGGTTTCGTGCACAATCTGCGCCGCCGGCTTGCTGCGCCACGGACCTTTTATGGCTGGAATGGTGCAGAATGCACACGGCGCGCTGCACCCGTCGGCGATTTTCAGGTACGCGCTGGCGCCGACCGCCTGTCGGGGCAGGGATATGTCGATGGGGTTGACCCAGCCGTCGTCGGGAATGTCGCCGTAGGTCTGGTTGCGCAGGCGACCAATCAGATCGACGATTTCGTACCAGCGGCGCGTGCTGAGCACCGCGTCGATCTGGGGAACATCGCGCATGAGTTCACCGTTGTCTCTTTGAATCAGACAGCCGGCAGCAATCAGGAGTTGGCCGTTGCGCTTGATTTCCCCCAGTTCCCTGAGCGCATCGACTGACTCCTCCTTGGCCGGCCCGATGAAACCGCATGTGTTAACGATGATGACGTCGGCGTCTTCAGGGTACTCAATGGCGGTATGGCCGGCCTGCCCCATGAGTTGGGACATGCCTTCGGAATCGACGACGTTCTTGGGGCAGCCGAGGGTTAGTAGATAGTAGCGCATGTC
>JBHHXF010000558.1:0-2976 GCA_046756905.1 Anaerolineae bacterium
GTTGGGGTGGTTGCCGAACCAGCGGGAGGTGTAGACGTCCAGCACCCGCTTGTAGGGGGCCAGGTGGTCGGCCGCGCTGCGGAAGGCCTGGCGGCTCGCCTCAAGCTGGCTCACGGTGTTGTCGCTCAGGTAGCTCACCTGGCGCATCAGGTCGGTGGCCAGCATCACGCCGGCGAATTTGCTCTGGGCGAAGAGGCCCAGTTGCTGTCCTTCCCTGGCCTCCAGGGCATCTCGCACCTCCTGGACCCGCGCGCCGATCAGCGAGTTGCCGCACTTCAGGTGGTGGTCCAGGAAGCTCAGCGGTGCGCCCAGGGTGAAGGCGTCCAGCCACAACGAGACCTTGGCCAGCTCCACGGCCATCTCGTTCAGGTCCACGCCGTAGATGCAGCGCTTGAGCACGCTGCGCTTGAGCAGGCTCACCCGCGTCAGCCGCTCGGCGTCGATGCTCACCCCCTGGCGCTCCATGTCGGCCAGGATCTCCTGGCGCGTGCGCTCCAGCAACGCCCACACCGGGTTCTCGCTCCAGGCATTCAGGAACTCGATCAGCCGGTTGGAGGTGAAATCCACCGCCTCCACCAGGAAGTGGCCGCTGCCCATGGCCGGGTCCAGCACGCGCACGTCCAGGCAGTCGTCGGCCAACTGCTGCATCTCCGTCCGGTTCCAGAACAGCTCCGGCGACTGGTCTTTGCCCCGCGCCTCCACGATTCGTTTATGCTGGCGGTAGAGCTTCTGCGCCTCCCGCAGGCGAGGTTCCAGGGCCTCGAATTTGCGCTCCAGCACCGGCCCCACCGTGTGCTCCACGATGTACTTGACGATGTAGTCGGGGGTGTAGTAGGAGCCAGTGGCCTTGCGCTCCCGCCTGTCGTTCTCCAGGTAGACGTCGCCCGGCTCCAGGGTGGCATAGACCCGCTTCTTGCCCGCCTGCGCCGCCGGCAGGTAAACCTCCCGGCCCTTCTGCTTCACCACGGCCAGCTTCTCCGCCGCCACCCGCAGCTTGAACTCCAGCAGCCCCTCGTAGATGCTGCCGAGCTGGCGCACGCCCAGAGATTTGAAGTCGATGAAGGCCAGCGCCTGGGTCTTCTCGTCCACGTCGCGGCACAGCCGGTCCAGCCCCAGCGCCAGATCGCGGTCGGGGATGGCGTGCTGCGCCAGGAAGCGGCCCTCGGCGGTCTCGTCGCTGAAGAGGCCGCCGTTGTACATGGGCAGGTTCAGGGAACGGTCGCCGGCGTCGATGGCCTGGAAGAGCAGTCGCAGCCGCTCGTACAGCTCAGTGGCATTCGTCCCGTAGACCTGGGCCAGTCGCTCGGGCGCTTCGTCCTCCACGGTTCCGGCCGCCTCGGCCAGCTCTTTCTTCAGGCGATATAGGCTCCACTCGCCGTAGCCCCGCTCCTCGTACACCGGCAGCAGCTCCAGGCTCTCGGCGTAGAGGATGAACATCAGCCGGTAGAGGAAGGTCATGGTGGCTGCGAAGGTTTCGTCCAGCGAGACCCCAAGGGTTTCCGAAACCCTTGGGGTCTGGATGAAGCCCTCGGCGAAGTGGGGGAAGATGCTGGTGAAGACGCGCTCCTTCAGCCGCTCGCCCAGGGCTTTGGCGTAGTCGGCTGACTGTTGCAGCAGGTCGTCCAGGAAGCCGGTGAAGGCCTCGTCCTGAGCGTGTCGAAGGGCCGGCCGGCGGAAGAAGAGCCACCAGTACTTCAGGGCCGTGATCTGGTCGTCGGCGTTGACGGCCTCTTCCAGGTCGATCTCGTAGTAGTTGGTGGCGCGGTTGTCGGCGCTGCGGGCGTGCAAGCGCCACAGCTTGCCGTTGGTGACGATCACCCAATTGGCCTCGGTCTTGGCCAGCACGCTCACCACCGTGGCGCCGGGGATCTCGTTCGGCGTGTCGGGGTCCCGCCTGGGGTCCATGTCGTCCAGGTTGCGGTTCCAGACGTAGGTGAGGGCGGCGGCGATGGGCCGCTCCCCGTCACCGGGCGCGAAGAGCAGGTAGTCCGGCTCCTCGATGTCCTCAGCGCTCCCTTTTCTGACCTGGAACTCGAAGCCCAGGCTGGCGAACAGAGGCTCGAACAGCTTCTGGCGGATCACCTGCTCCTGCTGGCGGCTGTACTTCCTGCGCGCGTCGGCCAGGTGACGCAGCACCTCCCGGCCGATGGGGCGCACGTCCTCGGCCCATTCCGGCGTCAGCTTGGGATCGGTGAGCCGCTCGGTCAGGTAGTAGTCGGAGAAAAGAGCGCGATTGTTGAAGTACTGCTCGGTCCACTCGGCCAGGGTGAAGGCGGAGCGCAGCTTTTCCCACTGGAAGCCGGCGTCGGCCTCGGTGAAGGTGAAGCGCTTGAGCACTCGCAGGTTCACCGGCGAGGGGTTGCGGCGGTGGACGGTCAGGGTGCGGGGGCGGATGATCTGCCGCAGCCCGCTGCCGATGCGTTTGCCGGCGGCCACCTCTCGATCCACCAGCACGAAGTCCAGGCTCTCGTAATCGCTGGTCAGCACCAGCAGGGCGTTCTCCGGCCGCTCGCGGAAGCGCCGTGCGATCTGCTGGGTCAGGGCTACCGTCACGGAGCGCACCTCGAACAGGTAGATGACGATGTCGCCGTCCGTGGGGTCCTGGCCCACCCGGCGGATGGCGCGGATCTGCTGGCGCAGGTCTTCCGTGTCCATGCCCAGCGCGGCGTGGTCCAGCGGCAGGCTGGCGTCCACGTCGTAGCCCAGTTGGGCGAAGAAGTGCACGACCTGGCCGGCGTTTTCCAGCACGCCGATGTCGCCGGCGGTGAGTTGGTGGTCGTTGGTGCGGAATTCCTCAGTCACATCCCGTCCTCTGCACTCTATGTTATGTGATTCTGTGAGCCTGTCAAGTCAGGGGAACCGGAAACAGGAGTTCCCCCACCGAATACTGCGTACTGCAAACGGCTGTGACCGTTCAGGGGATCTCGAGACCAGCACCCCGAGTAGCTGCGAACGGAGTGAACCAGCGTATCGAGG
>JBHHXF010000559.1:0-2969 GCA_046756905.1 Anaerolineae bacterium
GGCAAACCTTCGATCAGTTGATTGGCCAATACCTCCTGTGTTCGGCCAAGAGCCTCTGGCTGGGTGTAGTGAAGACACGCCAGCGCTGTGCCAATCGCCTGGGCATTCCTATGTTCTAACGATTCTGACAGGAGCAGTGATATGACTTGCTCAGTCAGATCACTAAAATGCTGGCGTACTTCTGACGCCCGAAGGGGTGAAAAACTGGATTCCGCGATGGCTTTGTACCAACACTCGGCGATGTATGCGTGGCGACTACGTAGCACAGCTGAGAGTTGAGCCTGGTCTGCCGGGTTCACGTCCTCCTCCTGGGGACTCAACTGGTTCAATAACCAGCCCGGGGCTTGCGACCGACTCCTCCCAGGTTAATAGACCGCTCCGGACGGTCGAGCAGCACGTCGTCAGGACCTTCCGGTCGCCAGAGAGGAACGTGAACCAGTCCTGGGTCAACCAATTCAAGCCCCTCGAAGAACAGCTCGATCTCGGGGCGTGAGCGGTTTTTGTTGGGGGTAGGTGTGCTGGCTCCAAGCTCCTCAAGTTGCTTCGCAACGTCAGGTGGCGCCTTCTCGTCTGTACCCTGCGCTATGGCCAGGTAGCTGCCCGGGACCACTGCATCGCGCAAGGTGCGTACCGCGCTGTATGCCTCCTCATCGTCAGGGATGAGATGGAGGAGTGCAATGAGCAGGACCGCAGTCGGCTGGCTGAAGTCGATCAACCGCCGCACCTCTTCGTGGTCGAGAATCTGTTCCGGCTGGCGTACGTCAGCTTGGATTGCAGATGCGTTGGGGTTATCTCGCAAGATGGCCTCACTGTGGCGGATAGCGATTGGGTCTATGTCCACATATACTACACGCGCAGCCGGGTTGGCCGCCTGGGCTACCTCGTGAACATTACCGACGGTCGGTATCCCTGAGCCGAGGTCGAGAAACTGGTCGATGCCTTGCTCGATAAGAAAGTTGACCACTCGACGCAGGAACGCTCGGTTCGCTATGGCAGTCAGCCGTGCGTCTGGATAGATTTGAAGGGCCTGCTTGGCTACCAAACGGTCAATTTCAAAATTATGGAAGCCACCGAGAAAGAAATCATAGATGCGGGCTGCGCTGGGTTTGTCCAGTGCAATTCCATCTGGTATCTTGGGGGGGCTACTCATTGTTGTATCTCCTTACCGACGAATAGGGCGGTCTAATACTTGAGATCCAGAGTCCAGGGCATCAGCGTCAAGATTTTGGTGCCGATGAAAGGGTGCAGGGACTCAGCAACGCTGCGGATCCATGTCTGGCTGTTGGTGAAGGCCGGCGGTGGGGTGTACTTCTTGGGTGCTTCGATGGACACCACCGGTACAGAGTCGTCCAGGGGCAGGCCGGCCAGCAGCTTGGCCCGGTCGATCGCTGCCTGGAAATCACCCAACTCATCTACCAGGCCGATGTCCAGGGCCTGCCGGCCAGTCCACACCCGCCCGCGCGCGATCTTCTCCACGTCTTCTGCAGCCATCTCTCGCCCCTCGACCACGCGCTGCTTGAAGAGTTGGTAGATGGACTGGATTTGGGCCAGCACTTTCTCGCGCTCCTCTTCGGTGTATGGATCATCCGATAAGTCCATGATGGCGTGCCGGCCCCGTTGAATGATCTCCCAGTTGGCATTGAGCTTGTCGTACATGTCCCGCGTCACAATTTTACCGCCAATAACACCGATGGAACCGGTGAGGGTAGCCGACTGGGCCACGATGTGATCGGCGGCCGCCAGGACGTAGTATCCCCCCGACGCCGCCACGTCCCCCATGTACGCCACGACTGGCTTCTTCTCCCGCAGGCGCATCACTTCACGCCAGATCAGGTCCGAGGCCAGGGCGTCGCCGCCGCCCGAATCGACGTGGAACACGAGAGCCGCAATGCTGGGGTCCTTTTCAGCTTTGCGGAAGGCACGCGCCAACGTGTCCGAGCCGGCCTGCACGCCCACTATCGGGACAGGTACCGGTACGTCGCGGCTTTCGCCGGTCACAATAGTGCCGCGCAGGCTAACCACCCCAACTGCTTTGTTGCCGTGCCAGTTGTACGCCCGCTGGAGGCTCATCTGGGCCTGCTCCCACGGAATGATTTTCATGTGGCCGTTTCCATTCGCCAGGTGCTTCGGGAGTTGATCCTCGTACAGGATGGAATCGGCCAGCCCCGCGCTCACCGCTTCTTGCGCCAGCCAGGGGGCGTTGTCGATAAGTTCGTCCACTCGCTCTGCTGTCAGACTGCGGCCTGCGGCTACATCAGCCAGCAGGTCCTGGTAGAAGGAGTCCAGAATTGCGTTGATGACTTCCCGCTGCGCCTCCGACATATCAGATCGTCGCAGGGGGTCGGCCGCGTTCTTGTATTCGCCGATGGCCTCCATATCGCTGCTGACGCCCAGCCGTTCCAGGGCGTCCTTGAGGAAGACGACCTGGCTGGCAAGCCCCTTCACGTTGAAGGAACTGCTCTTAGGAATTACCAGTTCGTTGGCCGCCGCTCCGATGTAGTAGCGTGGCAGGTCCAGCACCGGTGAGTATGCGATGACCCGCTTCCCGCGTTGCTTGAGGCGTTGGATGGCAGCACGGATGTTTTGGGCTTTGGCCAACGCGATTTTCAGGTCTCCCAGGTGGAGAACGACGCCCTTCACGTCTGGGTCGCCGGCGATGACTTTCAGGCGCAGGTTCAGCGCTTCGACGGTCAGAGCCTTTTGGAGGAAGGGCGCCTGTGGCAGCAGGAACCGCCGGGCCGGCTCGCGTTCCGACATCTTTCCCTTCAGTTCGAGCAGGACGAAGTCGGGGGGTGGGATGCGCTGCCGGCGGAGGTTGATGCTCGCCCGGAGGGAGTTAGTCAGGATGTCTCGTGTGATGATCTTTGCGTCTCTTGTGTCCATACTTGTAGGTCCTTTACGGGTTAGGGCATCGTACCAGAACGACGTTACTCTTCGAGTAGCTGGGCGTAGACATCGTCCTCGGTGTT
>JBHHXF010000560.1:0-2959 GCA_046756905.1 Anaerolineae bacterium
AGGGCCAACGCTGGACTGGGGGACGCTGCCGGCGCGGGTGGAGGGCGTGATCGAGGAACGGCTGGGCCGGCTGGAGGCGGAGTTGCGGGAGGTGCTGACCGTGGCCAGCGTGGAGGGGGAGAACTTCACGGCCGAGGTGGTTGCCCGAGTGCAGGCGGTGGATGAGCGCGGCCTCGTCCGGCGATTGAGCGGCGAACTGGACAGGCAGCATCGTCTTGTGAGCGCTCGGGGCATCCGGCGGCTGGACTCACAGCGACTGTCTTTGTACCGCTTCCTGCACAGCCTGTTCCACAGGTATGTCTACAACAGCCTGGACGAGGCGGAGCGAGCATACCTGCATGAGGATGTGGGGACTGCATTGGAGGCGTTGTACGGCGACCAGACCGAGGAGGTCGCCGTGCAGTTGGCGCGCCACTTCCAGGAGGCAGCGGTTACGGATAAAGCGATACGCTATCTGCTTCAGGCGGGCCGTCGAGCAGTCCGCCTGTCAGCCCACGAGGAGGCGATAGGGCACCTGACCAGGGGACTGGAGTCGCTTGTGACTCTGCCGGACACCGCCGAGCGAGCTCAGCAGGAGCTGGAGTTTCAGATCACCCTGGGTCCGGCGTTGATAGCCAGCAGGGGATACGCGGCTCCGGAGGTTGAACGAACCTATGCGCGGGCGCGGGAGCTGTGCCGGCAGGTAGGAGAGACGCCTGGGATCATCCCGGTGCTGCAGGGGCTGTTGGCATTCTATCGAGTGCGTGCCGACTTTCAGACGGCACGTGAACTGGCCGAGCAGCTTCTCAACCTGGCACAGACGCCGGAATACTCGGCGTTTCTCGTGGATGCCCACCAGGAAATGGGCGTCACCTTGTTTCAGGTTGGAGAGTTAGGCCCATCCAGAGCCCACCTGGAGCAGGCGATTGCCCTCTACGATCCCCAGCAGCCGCGCTCCGCGGCCCTCGTGCCTGGCCATGTCCCGGCCGTGCTCTGCCTCTCCCACCTGGCGTGGGCCCTGTGGCTGCTGGGCTATCCGGACCAGGCGCTTGAAACATGCCAGGAGGCGCTCAAACTGGCCGAGGAACTGTCTCATCCCTTTAGCATCGTTTTCGCCCTCAACTTCGCCGCGGTGCTTCATCATCTCCGCCAGGAGACACAGATGGCCAGGGAGCAGTCAGAGGCGGTCGTTGCTCTCTCGACGGAGCAGGGGTTTCCGTTTTGGATCGCGGGGGCAACTGTCCTGCAGGGCTGGGCGTTGGCACTGGAAGGGGAGATCGAGCAGGGGATTGCACAGATGCGCCAGGGCCTGGCCGCCTGGCAGGCCACCGGGGCAGAGATAGGAGTGCCGCACTACCTAGCCCTGCTGGCCGAGGCGTATGGGCAAGCGGGGCAGGCCGAAGAGGGGCTGACCGTGCTGGCCGAAGCGTTGGCTTCGGTGGACAACACAGGGCAGCAGTGCTGGGAAGCGGAGCTGTACCGGCTTAAGGGCGAGCTGCTGCAGCAGAATGGGGCAGACGCCGATGCGGAGGCATGTTTTCGCCAGGCTATCGAGGTGGCCCGCCGGCAAGAGGCGAAGTCCTGGGAGCTGCGGGCGACGGTGAGCCTGTGCCGGCTGTTGCAGCAGCAAGGCAGGCGAGAAGAAGCGCGGGAGACGCTGGCGGAAATCTACAGTTGGTTCACCGAAGGCTTTGACACGCCCGACTTGAAGGAGGCCAAGGCGCTGCTTGAGGAATTGTCACAATGACTGAGCAGGTGTTTGTCGCACGCGAGCGAGAGCTTACATAACTGAACGAGTTCCTGGACCACGCCCTCGCCGGCCAGGGGCGAGGCTCCGTCCTGAGGCTTAGCCCGAAGGGCTAGCACTTTAGGCCAGGGCTGTTGAGGTCCAAGACCCTCCTGGGGGGATGCCTCTTTGCCGCTAAATGGTTAAGATGCTATAATCCATGGCAGACATCTCACTGCTCGGAAGAGGTATACATTGTCTGAGTCGTTTGTCCATATCGTTCGCGCTGCCGCCGGCAAACGAATGCGGAATCAGAGGAGTGCGATATGGAATGCCTGCATTGCCATGGCACCTTGAAGGTTGGTCGAGCAAGCTATACGGTAAACCGGAAAGGGTATCACCTGATCATTGACGACGTCCCCGCCTTCATCTGTGAGCAGTGCGGGGAACCATTGTTCACCGAAGATGCCGTTCGCCTTGTGCAGCAGATGATTCGTACGCTTGACACCCGCCGTGAGGAATTGAGGGCGATCAGGGTCACCGCATAGGGCACTCAACCAGGCGCGTACTTCCTCACAGCCGGCCTCGTTACTGACGAGGTCCGGCAGACAGCTCTGACCTGGGGCTCAATTGGCAAAGCGCACCCCAAGCGGCTCGGCGAGAGCCTGCAGACCTGTTCGCTGCTCAACAGAATGTGCTTCTGACATAACTACTCAGCCACTTAGCGCCTGGCGAATGAATTCGCGGCAACACCTGCGAAACCGGCCTTCGCCGGTTGGGTTTCGAGTCGCCGAAGCGTCGTCCTGAGCCTGTCGAAGGGGGCGACTTTGCAGTGGTAGGCGCGGTTTTAACCGCCAGCAGCAGGGAGCCTGAGCAGTTACCCTCTGACACCCAAAGCGGCGGCCGACCTCGCGGAAGCCGGCCCGGGTGATGTACCACAGGGCACCGGGGAGTTTGGCAAGATGGTTCTTCGCAGAATAGTGGGATTAACACGCTCGAAGGGGACGACATTCTCCGCATCTCGTAGGCTCAGCGCTGTGGACCCACTACATCTGGTGTGGCGGACTGTCGTCCGCTCAGAGCATCCCGCTAATCTGTGTAGACCCGGCAAGATAAAGTCAGGTCCATGGCTTCGCTCCTTCACGGTTTTGCTGTCCACCTGGGTAGTGTACCACATGGGTAGGGAAAGCGAGCAAGGGGGTGCACAACGACTGAGAAAGTGTTCGTCGCACGCGAGCGTGAGCTCGCACAACT
>JBHHXF010000561.1:0-2951 GCA_046756905.1 Anaerolineae bacterium
CACACCCACGGCCACCACAGAGCCAGTGACATCGCCTGTAGTGCGCTCCCACAGCGCCTACATCGCGCTTATCGCCAAAGGCCACCGGTATCAGGCATACGTGCCGTATCCTGCCCCGCAGGCCATCGCACGCGTTCAGATCCCTCTCCTCGACGCACTGCTGCGGCTCTGGTCGCAGTAGAAATCTCGCCGGCCTGACAATCCCCACAACCCCACAATTCACTCGGGTTCGCACGCCCGATCCATCATCAGTGGTTCGCGTCCATTGACAGAGACAGGCGCGTGGTGTAGAATTCCTGTGTTGACTGGAGCAAACCTTGCGAAGGTTTCACGTGACCCTGGCAGCAGGAGTGTTTTCGGCTGAAAAAGGCTACCCTGGCCTGGCACGAAGTTCTTACTGAACCTTCGCAAGGTTGGGTTGTAATAAGGTTGGGTTGTGAAAGGAGAGAACATGGATCTCGGACTTCAGAACAAGGTTGCCATGGTGGCTGCATCGAGCAAGGGCCTGGGCAAAGCGGCCGCCATGAGCCTGGCCCGCGAAGGCGTCAGGGTGTCTATCTGCGCCCGAGGCGAGGATGAGCTGCACGCGACAGCCACTGAGATCCGTGAAGCCACCGGCAGTGACGTGCTGGCCGTGGCAGTGGACGTCATGGATCGCACCCAGATCGACCGGTGGGTGGAGCGCACCGTGGCTGACCTGGGTCCGCCGCTGATTACCGTGACCAACGCCGGCGGCCCCTCCCCTGGAAACTTCTTCGACCTTAGCGAAGATCAGTGGCGCACCGCGTTCGATCTGACACTGATGAGCGCGGTACACCTGGCGTACAAGACGGTTCCCTACATGCGCCAGGCCGGCTGGGGACGCATCGTCACCATCACTTCCATCTCGGTCAAGATGCCCCTGGACAACCTCATGCTCTCCAACGCCGTCCGCATGGGGGTCATCGGCTTCACCAAGAGCCTGTCCAACGAGCTGGCCAGCGAGGGCATAAACGTCAACTCTGTGCTACCGGGCTGGACTTTGACGGATCGCGTACAGCAGTTGCTGAAAGCTAGAGCCGACCGAGCCGGCATCAGTGTAGAGGAAGCTGCGGCCGGCATCACCCAGAATATCCCGGCCGGCCGGATGGGACGTCCAGAGGAGCTCGGCGACACCGTGGCATTTCTGGCGTCGGAGCGAGCCGGCTTCATCAACGGCGCTTCGCTTCAGGTTGATGGCGGCAACTATAGGGCCGTGTACTAATGGATAATTTGGATACCATTGCGGAACAGGTTTTGGAGCGGTTGGAAGCCAAGAACACAGCACGGGAGGAGGTTCTTCGGCTCAGCCGGCAGTTGATCCAGCACGCCTCGCGGGCGATTCGGGCAGCTCATCGCCGCGATTGGGAACAGGCTGAGCAGATTCTGGCGGATGCTGGCCGGATTACGCACAATCTACGCGAGACAGCGGCTGATCACCCGGATATTCTGTTTGCCGGCTACGCCCGAGATGCGCTGAAGGAACTGGCCGAAGCTCACATCACGCGGGCGCTCATGCACGACAAACCTTTACCTACGCCGGAGGAGTTGCAGGTAGAGGATGCAGCGTGGCTCAATGGCCTGGGTGAAGCCGTGGGCGAAATGCGCCGGCACGCGCTGGACCTCATACGACGAGGAGAGATACAGGAGGCCGAGCGCATCTTGAATGCCATGCAGGATGTGTACGCGGTCCTCAGCACGGTCGATTATCCCAGCGCCATTACCGGCAACCTGCGGCGTACCAATGATATGGTTCGCGGCGTCACGGAACGTACCCGGGGCGATCTGACCACGGCGGTGCGACAAGAAGAGATGAAACAGGCCCTGCGCGGGTTCGAAGAGAACCTCAGCTTCTTGCAGTCATGAAGTATCTGATCGATGGCCACAACCTCATTGCCCGGCTGCCAGATCTCTCGCTGGCTGATCCCGACGATGAAGTCAAGCTGATTCAACTGTTGGCCCGGTGGAGGTGGCGACACAACAGCCCGCCGGTCACTGTGGTTTTCGATCCGGGTGATGTGGCTGTGTATGGCGCGCATCGCAAGCGGCAGTCGGGTCTCACAGTACACTATGCGCCCTTTGGTTCTGACGCAGACGCTGTGTTGAAGCGTCTCATCAAGGCGAGCCCGCAGCCGGCGCAATTAGCGGTCGTGAGTTCCGACCGACAGATTCGGGTCGCGACCCGACAGGCCGGCGCTCGGCCGATCTCGGCGGAGGAATTTGCCGGCGAGCTCACTCCAAATGCAGCACCGCAGGGGGACGCCCCACGAGACAAACTGCTTTCGCCGGAAGAGGTGAAGGCGTGGTTGGACATCTTTCAGGGTCACGACGACGGGCTTAGTGAACAGTAAACAGTGATCAGTAAACAGTAAACAGTAAACAGTGATCAGTAGTTGGAACAGGTCACTGATTACTGATCACTGTTTACTGTTCACTGTTCACTGCCTTGCTGGCGTTGTTGCCCCATGCCATCGTGAAAACTGGTTTTCCCTTGGAACATCATCGAGGAGGATCTGGACAGAATGACTTACGTTATCACTGATCTATGCACTCGTGAGGCTGACTGTGTGGATGTGTGTCCGGTCGATTGCATAGTGCCCGGCCCTGAGGATCAGGGATGGCCGTTGTTCTACATTGACCCCGATGTATGCATCGACTGTGGTGCTTGCGTGCCCGTATGCCCGCCGGAAGCGATCTTCCCAGAAGGGGAAGTACCACCGGAACACCATGATGCTACCGATCTGAACCGGCGATATTTCCACGAGGGTCCTGGATACGCGGCCGGGCTGCCCTGGATTGATGCGCAGATAGCCGATCTGGAGGGTATTGCCGGTGAGTAGTGAACTGCTCGTAGTAAGGCACGCAACGCAGCGGAGTGCCGTGGTGGGCGACACTAATCCACATGGCTGCGTGGCTTACTACAAGCCGTGGCG
>JBHHXF010000562.1:0-2934 GCA_046756905.1 Anaerolineae bacterium
ACTGATCAGTGATCACTGGCTCAAAGCGCGTCATCGACCCATGTGGTCTTCGCGGTGGGAACGTTTTTCACCCGCCAGGTGTGGCAGCGCTCAGCGAGTTCGCGGGCGTGCTCGTAATAGTCTGGTTCATGCCGGCGCTGGCTCTCGTATTCGACGTACGGCCCCAGTTTATCCCACGCTTTGACGATCATGGGACTCATCCAGGGCATGATCATCTCATCGGGAATCCAGCCGGCCTGCGTCAGGAACGCTACCCGGTCCAGCGAGTTCAATACCCGTTTAATAGCGGTCCGTCCCTCCGGTGTAAGCGAGCGGATGCCGCCCTCAGGATCATCGGGTAGGTTCTGAAAGATCCAGCGTCGGGCGTCGATGTTCTCGGATGAGTTCAGCTCCTTGAACAGGCGATCCGCCACTTCCATGTGCCGGCTCCTGGCCCCTTCTGTCAGTTCACGATACGCCACAACGCCAGCCCCGAGCACGGCCGCCGCCGCGACCGCAGTCGATAACGCCTCGGTCATCGCCCAGAAGCTGGTAGTGGTACCGGCGGCTCGAAGCACCAGCCACACAAAGATCAGAAATCCGATCCACACCACGAAACCGGCGGCGGTCGCTAACAAGATTGCAATCAGTGTCAGGCGTCCTGACCAGTCTCCACTCATAGCTTCCCCCTCACATACATAAACACAAAGAAGATGATACCAGATGACTCAGCACGTGTCAATCAGGGCGCTGCTCTGCGGTTTGCCTGCCACGGCTCTAATTGATATAATCTGCTGGATGGACCGAGCCCGATCACACAATGAATGAGGACAGGTCGAATGCGAACACCGGCAGGAACAGAATGCCCCTTCTACTACGAGGATTACTACCGCGGCCGCGATGTGCAGGAGTGCCGGCTAATAAAACAGAACCCGCGCTCGGACCCGTGGCGACCGGCATTGTGCCAGGATTGCCCGGCGCCGGAAATCGTACGCGCTAACGGCTGCCCCAACCTGCGACTTGAGGCCCGGGTGGGCCGGCGATTCGGCATCCTGAAGAAGGTACAGGTGGATGCTTTCTGCATTGAGTACGTGTGTGAGGTAAACAACCCTAAGGTCGGCTGCGGGCACTGCCACGAGTTCGGTCGTGGTGATAGTCAGCATCGGTCAAACGCGTCAAGCCAGTGAATGATTACGAATCTTGAAGCCGGCTGTGACTGCTCAGATAACCCGACGTAAGCGACGCCTGTCGCCGCTGCCATATCTTCTCATCCTGCCGACAGCGGTTTTCGTGGCCCTGTTCACAGCCTGGCCGACGGTCCGCGTCTTCTATCAGAGCCTATTTCGCCAGCGGTTGAACATCGCCCGCCTCCGCGAGCCGGCCTTCGTCGGCCTGGGCAACTACGCTGACCTCTTCGCCGACGCCGATTTCCACAAGGTACTGGTCAACACGTTTCTGTACGTTTTAGGCACTGTGCCGGTCAGCATCCTGTTGGCCTTCGCCCTGGCACTGCTGGTTAACCGCCGGCTGCGGGGCGTCGGCCTGATCCGGCTGGCATTTTTCTACCCGACCGTCCTCCCGATGGTCAGCGCCGCCACCATCTGGATGTTCTTCTTCACGCCCGATTATGGCCTGTTCAACACCAGCCTGCAATTCCTGGGCTACCGGGGGCCACAGAACTGGACGGCCAACCCCAATCTGGCCCTACTTGCGGTGATGATTGTCGCCATCTGGAAAAACGCCGGCTACTACATGATCTTCTACCTGGCCGGCCTGCAGAACCTGCCCTCAGACGTCTTCGAGGCGGTGGCGCTGGACGGGGCTAACTGGTGGCAGCAGTTGTGGTACGTCACCTTCCCTCTGCTGCGCCGCAGTACACTTTTCATTTCCACCATCGCCTTCATCGGCGCGTTTCAAACAGTGGACCACATCTTCGTGCTGACCCAGGGCGGACCCAGCAATGCCAGCTCCGTGCTGCTCTACTGGCTGTGGCAGGTGCGATTCGAGTACCTGGACGTCGGGCGATCGGCGGCGATTACGGTGGTGCTGATCGTCTTCCTGCTGGTTTTCACCATCACCAACTTCGTGCTCTCGGAACGCAGGGAGGGACCGGATGCTCACCAGTAGCGGTTCGCCCAGACGCCCGCTGGTGCGAATCGGCAGCGGGCTGGTGACGTTGTTGACGGTGGCGCTGGCAGCCGGCTGGGCCTCCATTGTCGTCTGGGCGGTGGTGATCTCGTTTCGGCCCGAGGATGACCCGCTGGGACGGGGTGATGTCTGGTTCGGCCACACAATGACCATCGCCAGCTACCTGAGGGCATGGTCTCTGGCGCCCTTCGACAACTATTATGTCAATACGGTCGTCATCGTCGCGCTCATTCTGGGAGTCCAACTGGTGACTGTCACGCTGGCCGGCTATGCCTTCGCCCACTACCGTTTTGCCGGCCACCGCACGCTCTTCTTTTTCATCCTCTTGCAGTTGATGATCCCGACGACGGCCTTGCTGGCGCCCAATTTCGCCACCATTCGCTGGCTGGAGTTATTTGACACGCGATTGGCGGTCGCGATCCCCTACTTCGGTTCAGCCTTTGGCACGTTCCTGATGCGCCAGGCATTCCTGGAAGTGCCGCGCGATCTGGTGGATGCCGGCATCATCGACGGCTGCACATGGTGGCAGTTGCTACGCCACGTCTACCTGCCGCCGGCGGTGCCTACGCTGATTGCCTTCGGGCTGTCGTCGGTCAGTTGGCACTGGAACGACTTCCTGTGGCCGCTGGTGGTGACCCTCAGCGACCACAGCCGGCCCCTGACCGTCGGACTGGTGCGTTTCACCCAACTGGGCGAAATCGGGGCGCGCTGGCCCTTGCTGATGGCGGCCACGTTGCTGGTAGCCGCACCGCTGTTCCTGGCCTTCCTCGTGTTCCAACGCCGTTTCATCCAGAGCTTCCTGCACTC
>JBHHXF010000563.1:0-2911 GCA_046756905.1 Anaerolineae bacterium
CAGCCAGGTGCTGGGCACAGGGGCGTGGACGGCGCATGGTGGCCGGCAGTGGGTGCCGCTGGAGCCGGTAGAGCTGTGGAAGGTGTGGTTGCCGGTGGTGGTTAGAGATTAGATATTGGAGATTGGAGATTAGCTTGACATTGCTAAACTAGCCGCGAGTAGGCCCCCTCCCCCGGCCCCTCCCCCAAAACCTGGGGGAGGGGAGCTAAGTCCCCCCCTCTCCCAGGGTTGGGAGAGGGGGGCTAGGGGGGTGAGGGCCTGCCGGCGAGGTAATCCACGATTCTACTTGCCGATAAACGCACTACGCAGTACGCAATACGGAATAATCCCATGCGCCGGTTCTGGATCCTGTTCGCCTGCCTCCCCTTCCTCGTCGCCCCCCAGACCCCCGACGAGCTACACCCCACGCCCTGGTCCGTGGACTTCGTAGGCCAGGGCGGATCCACGCTGGACGGCCAACCCCTGCCGGCGGGGGCCGTGGTGCGCGCCTACGACCCCACGGGCACACTGGCCGGCCGTGTCGAGGTCTCCCTGGCCGGCTGGTACCTCCTGGCAGTCTACGCTGACGACCCGGCAACGACTGGCCTGGACGAGGGGGCCGTGGTCGGCGATCCCATCGCCTTCACGGTGGACGGTCATCAGGCGGTGCCTCTGGGTCCGGACTCGCCCGTATGGACGCAGTCGGGCAGCCGGCTACACGTGGAGCTGAGGGCCTGCACGCTGGCAGGCGACTTCGACTGCGACTGCCGCGTGACGGTGGCCGACCTGATGCACCAGGCGCAGAGGTTCGGAGTGTCGCGGGGAGAGGCCGGCTACTACCCGCCATTCGATTGGGACAGCGACGGGGCTATCGATAGTAGTGATCTGCAGGCGGTGGCCGGCGGATGGCGCGTGGGTTGTCAGGGGCAATGAGTAGCCCTAACCCTGAACCTGTCATCCGACGTCGATCAATAACTCATCCACCTCCATCCACTGCCGGCCAGGTGCATCGAGCCGACCATAACCGAACCGACCCCACGGCGTGACGATCGCGTACTGGTTGTCGAGCCACATCACGAAGCCCAGCGGCCCACCCGGTGAGGTGTCGCAGCCAAGAATCGACTGCCCGTCCACGCTGAAGTGTGACGCCTCGGTTCCCCACTCGATGACGTACGTGTGCCAGGCTGTCATATCCACGTCCACCAGCGCCTCGCACACGCCGATGGCACGCTGCCCGACCGGCCACAGGGCGCGGTACAATGGTCGAATGTTCATCAGCGGGATGGCCAGCGGCGCGGTGGGCAGCAGCAGGAGGAATGGCCAGCGCATGGAGTCTATCGTGGCCGCTTTCCAGCCACGGCCCGGCGTTTCCAGGTCCAGCTTCATGTTGGATGGCGGGGAGGCGTAGAAGAACCAGATGGCGCGCGGGAGAGCCGGCAGCCGCAAGCCGGTCATGAGAAACGGGTCATTCCAGAAGCCGAAGCCGGCGGTGCCACTCAGCGCGCCGGCAGGGTGCGAGAAGCGCGCCCGCACGCTCAGCGTCAGCGGTGGCCGCCAGGGGAGGTGCGACCGTGGCCGGCCCTGGTAGTCGTCGATCTGGGCATTGGTGTATTTGCGTGATGAAGTATCGGTGTTAAGGAAGAGAAAAGTGCCGCCTGTCGGTTCCAGTGCCCCGTTTCCCACGACATAGCGCTGCCACCGCGTGTCCAGGTCAGATGAGAATTTCTCGTGTAGGAAGCGGGAAGGATTGGGAACCACGTCAGCGGTGCTGGTTGACCCAGGTGACAAACTCTGGATCGTCAGGGATGTCGGGTGACAGCCGGACACGCTGCCACCTGGATTCCGTCAGGTTGCCCTGGCTGTCGAACTGCAACTGCACCACACCGACAAACCGGCCGGCGTGGCCAGGCGACGCCTGATCGGCCTGAACGAGCATCGCACCGCCCGTTTGAACGCTGCGCGGCGTCGCGTTGCCGGCGGCGCCGATAACCAAATCGACGCCCGGAATCTGGGAGGCGATGGCCTGGTTGACAGCTTCGCCAGCATTCGACAGCAGGATGATAATGTCGGCGTCGCCGGCCAACTGCGCTACGGCAACCTCTGCGGCGTGGAAGGGATCGCGAATCTGAATCGCGTCCGAGGCCGGCGGCCCGCTGATCCCCACAATCCCGACACTGTGCCGCTCAAGTGTCACCACCGTGAACGGATCGGCCAGGCGCGATCCTGTTGTGGCCTCGAAGGCGTTGGCTGATAGCACGGGGAATTCTGCCTCGGCAATTCGCTGCTTCAGCACCTCTGGCTCAAGTTCAAGGTCCTTGCCCCCCAGCGCGGCGGCATCGTAGCCCATTCGGTTCATCACCTCGATGCTGGTCTGGCCTTGCGTGCGACGGGCAGGATCGCGGTCTCCCACCAGGCAGTTGCCGGCATCCAGCACGAGGACGTTCTGTGATGCCTGCCGTTGCTGCTTGATTGTGGTGGCTCGACGAGCCACACCACCCAGCTTGGGGCTTCAACCGCAGGGGTCCAGGTAGCCCCAGGTGTCATTGGTCTGGACGATGGTCAGGCTGAGGGGGGGCGGCGTCGGTTGGGGGGTGGCGGTCGGTTGGGAAGTGGCGGTTGCTTTGGCGGCCTGGGCCGGCGTGGGAGGGGGTGGAGTTGCCGGCGCGACACAGCCGGCGGCGCTCCACGTGAACAGGAGTGCGGTCCACACAACCAACAGACGGCGAAGTGAGTGCACAGCACGAATTTCGAGAATCATCAAGCATACCTCGCAGTACCGCAAAACTTGCTATGAGCCTGCGAAGCGAGCCCTTCGATACGCTCCGCTACTCAGGACAAGCGTCGATTGAGCGCCGTCCTGAGGCCCCTCCTGAGCTTGTCGAAGGGCCTGTCGCTTGTACTGAGCTTGTCGAAGTGAAGGGTAGCGTAGCGT
>JBHHXF010000564.1:0-2909 GCA_046756905.1 Anaerolineae bacterium
AGCCATCTAGCCAACTTTTCTAGAGTGGATATTGGAGGCAGCATGGACAACGAAATCCTGCAAGGTCTCGAGTGGGACCCAGATGCTGGCCGGCTGACTTTCAACCAGGTGCGCTACCTGCTGATCCGGCCGGAGACGCTGGTGGATTTTCAGAAGGCGGTGGAGGCGGAACTGGGGGAGCGGGCCGGCGAGATGATCTTCGCCGGCGGTTTCACCGGAGGCTCTCTCTCCTCGCGGCGCTACAAGGAGGTCTTCGGCTACAGCGATGAGGAGATCGTGGGGTTCATGTGCCGCATGGGCGGCCAGATCGGCTGGGGGTGCTTCGAGCTGGTAGAGTTAGATTCGGAGGCACGCCGGCTGGTCGTCCAGGTGCAGGACTCCCCCTTCGCCGAGGCGTACGGCGCTGCGGACCACGGCGTGTGCCACTTCATTCGGGGGGTCATGGCCGGCTTGGGGGCCGGCGTCTTCGGCGCCGATGTCGAGGCCGTCGAGACCCGCTGCGCTGCCAAAGGCGATGCGTATTGCCGGTTCGACATTCAGGTCAACCTGTCGCATCGGGAATAGGGGTGAGCGGTAGGGGCGAGGCAAGGCGGAGAGCAAGTTCCTTTGCAAATGAGGTACCAGTCCGCCTTGCCTCGCCCCTACAACCGCCCCGGTGAAGGAAGCTCCAGATGAACCTCACACGGCAAGATTTGTTAGATATGTACCGCCAGATGGTCTTGACCCGCGCATTTGGCGACATGCTCTTCACCCTCGCGAGGCAGGGCCGAATCTTATACGGCGTTTCTGCAAACGGCCACGAAGCGGCTCAGATCGGGAGCGCCTGGGCTTTACGGCGCGGTGAGGACTACGTGTATCCATACTATCGCGACATCGGTGTGGTGTTGAGCTGGGGCATGACGGCCCGCGGCCTGATGGCCCAGGCCTTTCGCAAGGCAACCGATCCCAGCTCCAGAGGCCGGCAGCACCCCTCCCACTTCGGCTGCCGGCGGCTGAACATCGTCTCCAGCTCCAGTGTCGTGGCCACGCAGATTCCCCAGGCAGCGGGAACGGCGCTGGGGTTGAAGCTGAGAGAGGAAGCCGGCATCGTCATCGCCTATTTTGGCGACGGCGCAACCAGCAAGGGCGATTTTCATGAGGGCCTCAACTTCGCGGCGATCCACCAGGCCCCCGTCATCTTCTTCTGCGAGAACAACCGCTACGCCATATCCGTCCCTCAGCCGAAGCAGATGGCGGTGGAGGACATTGCCAGCCGGGCCGCCGGCTACGGCTTTCCTGGCGTCGTCGTGGATGGCAACGATGTCCTGGCGGTCTACGAGGCCACCCGCGCGGCGGCGGAACGGGCCAGGCAAGGCGACGGTCCCACCTTGATCGAAGCCAAAACCTATCGCCTTCACCCCCATGCCGCTGCCGATCCAGATTTCACCGCCGATCCGCCGTACCGCTACCGTGAGCCGGAAGAAGTCGAAGAGTGGAAGAGCCCGGCCAAAGATCCGATTGCCAGGTTTGAGGTGTATCTGGAGGAGCGAGGTTTTCTGGACAACGCCGGCAAAGATGAGATCCACCACTCGATACAGCACGAGATCGAGGACGCCATCGACTTCGCGGTGGAGAGTCCCGAGCCGGCCCCCGAAGAGACGCTGGAGCATGTCTATTTCAAGGGGGAGCGCTAGGTGGCCGGCAAAACCGTTGCCGAGGCGC
Source organism: Anaerolineae bacterium (assembly GCA_046756905.1). GTDB lineage: Bacteria > Chloroflexota > Anaerolineae > Epilineales > JAANWY01 > JBHHTZ01. The sequence goes on from JBHHXF010000564.1 coordinate 1,702, forward strand.
TGCGCGAAGCCTTGCGCGAGGAGATGGCGCGGGACGAGCGGGTCATCGTTCTCGGCGAGGATGTGGGGAAGCGAGGCGGGGTCTTCAATATCACCCTGGGGCTACACCAGGACTTTGGCGACTCTCGCGTGTTCGACACGCCGCTGGCTGAATCCGGCATCGTGGGTGCAGCCATCGGCCTGTCCGTCGTGGCCTTTCGGCCGGTGGCCGAGATCCAGTTCGCGGCCTTCGTCTACCCGGCGATGGACCAGATCATCAACGAGGCGGCCAGGATGCGGTATCGATCAGCCGGCGACTTCGGCTGCCCCATCGTCATCCGCATCCCCTACGGTGGCGGCACCGGCGGGGCTCTGTACCACTCACAAAGCGTCGAAGCCTTTTTCTGCCACGTCCCGGGCCTCAAAGTCGTCGCGCCGGCCACGCCCTACGACGCCAAAGGGCTGCTGAAGGCAGCCATCCGCGACGAGGACCCGGTTATCTTCCTGGAGCACAAGAAAACCTATTTCATGCCTAGCCTGATCAACAGTGAGGTGCCGGCCGGCGACTACACCGTCCCCATCGGAAAGGCGGATGTCAAGCGAGCAGGCGGCGACCTTACGGTTCTCACCTACGGCATGATGCTTCACGAGTCTCTGCAAGCCGCTCAGGTGGCAAGCCAGGAAGGCATCGAGGTGGAAATCGTAGACCTGCGCACGCTTTTCCCGCCGGACAGGGAGACCATCCTGACTTCGGTCAAGAAGACAGGCAAAGTCCTCATCGTTCACGAGGACACAAAAACCGGCGGTCTTGGGGGCGAACTGGCCGCCATCATCGCCGAAGATGCTTTCGAGTATCTGGACGGGCCAATTATGCGGGTGACGGGGTTAGACGTGCCGGCTATGCCTTACAACCAGGGCATGGAGAGTTTCTTCATGCCCGACGCAGGGAAGATCGCCGGCGCAATTCGGGAACTGGTAGCCTACTAGTACACGACGGCGTAAATCCCTCGGTAGTTTACGCTCACCAGGGATCGCCAGATCCTGGCCTCGCGCGACGAGAATCTGCCAAAACGAGTGGCGTCAGACGGGGATCTGGCGATCCCCTTTGAGCAAATAACCACCGGAGGATTTCCGCCGAGCTGGACTAGAACGAGCGCCGCCATCCTGAGTACAGCCGAAGGGGCGTGGACCGCATCCTTCGATACGGCCTCGACGCCGTCTCGGCCTACT
>JBHHXF010000565.1:0-2906 GCA_046756905.1 Anaerolineae bacterium
GGAAAAGCGCCCAGGCACTGACCAGCGGAGGCCGGCTGGTGATCCTGGATTTGAAGCTGACGAGCGGGGCGCTCAGCTTTCTGAACCCCCTCGGCGTCCTCATCACAAAGCCGTTTGCGGGCAGCTACGAAGCCGGCCAACGCAAGCCGTGGGAGGAGATGCCGAAACACCTGACCGATGTTCAGCTCCGAGAGTACTACTTCGGGTTCATCTACGTCGCGTCCGGTACGAAGGACAATGAAAGGGAAAAGCTATCGTGAAAGTCAAGAGGCCCATCGTGGGATTGGCCGTGCTGGCGCCGGCAGCATGGATCGCACGTTCTAAACTGCGGTCAGAACACCCGGTGAGCGCGGCGAAGCTCATCTACAAGCCCGTGATGAAATGGGCCGCGCATCGGGCTCTGGTAGGTAGAAACCGGTCCCGGCATGAACCCGAAAAGGGCAGATTCACGCGTGCTGACATAGACCACATCATTGACCAGACCGGGCAGAACTTCGAGCAGCTTGCACCCAGCGTACCCCGGGAGCGGACAGTTGGCAACAGAATGGTTATGCTTCTGGCATGCATGACGGCCTCTTTCTTCAGAACTCTGATCGCGGCAGGCATCGAACGGGACTACGCCATCGAGTTGTTCGCGGATGTCGCCTGGCAAATTTATGAAAAAGGTGGCATCCTGCCGGACCTCGTGACTCGGGTGATTACCCGTGATCCCGTTGAGAGAATGCGGATGCGTGTCAGCATGTTCCTTCGGTTCCCATTCAATCCCCCAGGCTACATCTTCAAGCGTGTTCCCGCCAACGACGGCATAGCGTTCAACATGCTTCGTTGCCCGGCGGCCGAGTACTTCCAGGCGCTAGGCATGGCGGACCTGTGTGTAAGCTCGTGGTGCAACCTGGACTACGGACTCGCTGAGATGTGGGGAGGCCGGCTCGAACGGACGGGAACCCTGGCCGGCGGCGCCGACCGCTGCGATTTTCGGTTTACCGCAACCGACGGACAGTGAGTTTCATCTCAGAGAACGCCTACACAGGAGGGACGATGCCTCCCGTTTCACCGGAATTCGGAGACGCGCTGAAGACGCGCCTGGCACTGCTGGGCGCCTTGGGTTACCTGCACACCGAGCCGCTGCGCTACGACCTGGCCTGCCTGCGCACGCTGGTTGAAGAGCTAGAGCCGGACCTCCTGGGGGTGGAGGTGGAACCAGACGCCTGGGAACGGGGCGATCTCAGCGGGGCACCGGTGGAGGTGCGCGAGGGATATGAGGGGCATTGGCAAGTGAGTCATGAACCGACCAGATAACAACTTCGTCAAAAGCCTGGTGGTCTGGTACGGCCTGTACCAACTGATCCACATCGGCGTCAATGTGCGCGGGCTGCTCCAGTTGGCCGGCGGCGGGATCGACTTCCCGGCCCTGCCCCCGCCCAACGGTTGGACGCTGCACGTGATTCACTTCTTCGCCGGCATGGCCGGCCTCGACCTGCTCAACGCTGTTCTCACGTTGGTGTTCGTGCTGGGCTATTTCCGACGGACGCGCTGGCGCTGGTGGCTGGGCACGCTGACATTGGCCATCTCGATGTACGCCGCCGTGCTCTTCGACTACGCCACTGTTGCCAGCGGAGCCTGGACCGGTGCTAACTTGCCAGGTTATCTATTCATCAACGTCACCTTCCTGCCGGTAGTGTGGCTGTTCGGGCTGGTCTGTGTGTGGGGAATGCAAGGAGAACTTCAATGAACGGGTTCAATCAATCTACTATCGAACGGATGTATCGATACTGGGCGCAGACGTACGAGTGGCTGGCGCCCATCTACCTGCTGGGCAATGAAGGCCGGCTGCGTCGTGAGACCATCGCCGCCCCTAACCTACAACCCGGCCAGGCGGTGTTGGACGTCGCCTGCGGTACCGGGTCCAACTTCCCACTGATTCAGGAGCAGATTGGCCCCACGGGCACCCTGGTAGGCGTGGACTACACGCCGGCCATGCTCGCACAGGCGCGGGCACGCATCCAGCGCCACGGCTGGCAGAACGTCCAACTGGTACGCAGCGACGCAGCGCAATTGACTCTGGACCGCCAGTTTGACGCCGCCCTGTGCACCCTGGCCATGAGCGTCATCCCCGAGTACCAGAGCGCCCTGCAACGCATGATCGCCCACGTGCGCCCCGGCGGAAGGGTCGTCATCGCCGATGCGAAGCACAGTTCGCGCTGGTACGCGCGATCTTTCAACCTCATTGCAGACTTGCTCGGCTGGGGCGCGGCCGGCGACATCAGCCGTCGGCCGTGGGAGGAACTGGCACGGCACGTGGACGACTATGTCTACCGCGAATGGTTCATGGGGTTCTTCTACGTGGCCGGCGGGCGTGTGCGGTGACGTCACTTACCGGCCTGCAGCACCTCGAACTCGCGCACTGTCACCGTGGCCTCGGTGCCATCCACCGGTCGTAGGTCCTGCCACACGGGTCCCAGGACAATGCGGTGGGGAAAGGCCGGCTCCCCCTTCGTCACCACTCGCACGTCGGCACGACCGCTGCCTCGCAGCTCGCCCCGCACCATATCGAACAAGCCTGGCACGGTGAAGGGGAAGGCCTGTTCCTGATTGAGGTCATAGGGCTCCTGCCAGCGCTTCTTCTTAAAGTCCCAGTAACTCACCGTCGCTTCAACAATCTCACCCTCGCGCACCGTGAGGTTACTGCGCCGGCGGTCATCTGGTCGATCTACGTCTACGATGATGTGATAGCTGGGCACCGGGCCGGCCTGCCAGCGCGCTTCGGCCTCATCCATCATGCGCATGGTCGCCGGCACCGGCTGGCTGCAACCGACCAGCAGAATTAACAGACCTGTGAAGAGAAGCGCCTTATTTAACATAACCGTCTCCTTGGTGACGCATAAGTAAGGGCTGGGAAAAAGGGG
>JBHHXF010000566.1:0-2896 GCA_046756905.1 Anaerolineae bacterium
TGGCCGGCGAGGGCATGGTCAAGGAACGTCTGGAGTTGCGCCATTTCTCGTTCGCGTGCGACGAATACTTGTTCAGTCATCGTACGGATCCTTCTTTAGCAAGTCATGTGCGAGGCTCATCGTCAAAGACCGCGCGCACATGGGGCAGACTGAGAAACGAGGCACACAGCTCGGGCGTGCCCGCGTGGTCGGCGATGTATTCCACGATCTCGCGCGCTTGCGCTCGCAAGTTCTCAGCCTCAACCCCATGCCCGCGCTGGTCTTCGATCTCGGCGAGGGTGGCCAGGATTTGCCACAGTATGCGGCGTGCGCCCATCGCTTTGGCTTCAGCGCGGGCTTCGCTTAACAGATCCCGTGCCTCATCCGTGTCACCCTGGGCCAGCCACGCCTGGCCCTTGAGATATAGCGCCTTTGGGAGGTAGACGCGCACGCCCACATTGCGCAGCAAGTTGATCAGTTCATCCATCACGGTGACGGTAGCCTCATAGTCTTGCCTCGCCAGTGCATGTTGGCCTTTAGCCAACAGCACCAAGGCAGGCACTCCCATGAAGAAATCTTCCATATTGAGCCCGGTGGCGCTTTCCCGGATGGTTGCTTCGGCTTGGGCCAGATCGCCTTGCTGGACTTCCAGTTGGGCTAGTATGGCCAGCAGTACTGGTTGGCCAAGGGGAAGTACCTCTTCGGCTTCGGACCTGGCGGCGTGATAATGCTCCCGTCCGCGCTCAATCGCGCCCAGACTGGTATATTGCAGCCCAAGACGGGCGTGGATGGATGGTCGCAAACGAGGAGCGCCGGCCTGCTGGCTCAGACGGAGGGCGTCTTCCGACGCCGCGATCGCCTGGCCGGCTTCGCCGTATTCTCGCCAGACGTCGACTAGATACAACGGGGCCATTACCTGGTTGTGCAGGTTGCCGATGGCTTGACCGATCTTGTAGCTTTCTTCAGCCGCCGCAAGCGATCCCGCCAGGTCACCTATCAGGAAATAGGAGTTAGATAAAAAGAGGAGATTGTTTGCCAGCATGGGCTGGTTGCCGAGGTCGCGCCAAAGCTGGCCGGCCTCCTCCAGCGCCGCCTGTGCTCGCGCCAACTGGCCAGCACCCACATAGGCGAACCCGAGGTCACTCAACGTGTATGCCATTTGCTCACGCAGCTTCAGCTCACGGGCGATAGCCAGCGACGCTTCTCCATAGACCACGCCCTGGCGTGAGCCGCCGCCGCCATGCACTTGAACCAGCATCAGATTCCAAAGGATCTGAGCCTCGGCCACTCGGTCTCCCAACTCACGCGCCAGAGCCAGAGCCTGCGCCGAAAGCGCCTCGGCCTGCGATAGGTCTTGGGCAGGGGTATACGCGGCGCGAACAGTGGTTTGCGCTATCAGCGCGGCCAGTTGCAACGCACGATCGTCCCGCTCCTCTGCCAGCGCCGCCATCTCCGCGTAGTTTGCCAGGGCGGCATCATACGTCGCGTCTAGCTCCAGCGCCCGGCCGCGATTGCTATACAGGTGGATAAGCTGCTCACTGCGTGTCTCTCCCCGCCGGCCGATTGCTAAGGCTCGGGTGTAGTGCGCCACCGCCTCGGTGTTGGCGTACTGGCGATAGGCCGCATCGCCGGCCTGAATCAGATAGTCCAACGCCTTGTCATCCAGGCCGGCTTCCACGAAGTGCCGCGCCAACTGCACGGCAATGGCCTCCGTCTGGTCACCGTACAACTCCTCCAGCACCGTCCCGATATCTTCGTGCAGATAGGAGCGATCCACCTCGTCCAGGCTGTTGTACAGGTACTTCTGGAACAGGCTATGCCGGAACTGATACAGCGACAGCCGCTGCCGGCGCCGTCCTGAGCCTGTCGAAGGGCCCAACCGCTGCTGACCCTGGGCGCCCACCAGGCGGTGTTGCTTGTCTAGCTCTCGGCTCAACCGCCGGACGAGTCCGCGCTCATCTATGTCCTGTACGCGGGCTACCACCTCGGCGGTGAAATCTTCACCCTCAACACTGGCGGTCGTCAGCGCCTCACGCAGTTCCTCGTCTAGCCGGCCAATCCGCTTCTCGATCACGCCTTCCACCCTGGCCGGCAATGTCTCCCAGTCCAGCGCCGGCCCTTCGATCCATCGTCCTTGCTCGTCATGGGCCAGGTCCCCGCGCTCCTGCATGTCCCGCAACAGCTCGGTCGTGAAGAGGGGATGGCCCCGCGTATGCCGGAACAACGCTTGCCGGAAATCATCATCCAAACGGTTAGGCTCCGCATCCAGAAAGGCATCCACGAACCGCCGGCCCTGGACCTCATCCGCTTGCTCCAGGGAGACCCAAATGTCCCCGAGGTAGCGCTTGAACTCGCTGATCACATCTTCCAGGGGATGTTGCTTGCGTCGTCCTGAGGCCCCTCCTGAGCGACGTCCTGAGCCTGTCGAAGGGCTCGTCGAAGGGCCCGTCGAAGGGTCATCGCGCCCCAAGGCCACATCCGCCGGCCGATAAGTGCCCAAGATCAAGATACGGCTGTCCTCGATCTGTCGACCCAGCCGGAACAGCAGGTTGATGGATGCCGCATCCGCCCATTGTAGATCGTCAACCACCACGATCAACGGTCGCTCTGCGGCCAGGGCTTTCAGCACGTTGGTGTACTGCTCAAAAATACGGCTCTGACCTAGCCCTGTGTCGGCAATGACCGACGCCTTCTGCTCCGTCAGGTCCTCCAGCCGGTTCAACCAGCCGGCCTTACCGGCCACCATGCCCGCCGCGCGGGTGACCAAACCTGCGCCGGGCACGAAGATGTCGATCAGGTCAGGTCCGAGGTCGACCAGGGCTTTGCCCGAGACGTTAAGGAAGTCCCGCAACCGACCGGCATTCTCCTGGGTGATGGCTCCCTGAGCCAGTTTGGCTTCCATGTCGCCGGTGAGCAG
>JBHHXF010000567.1:0-2886 GCA_046756905.1 Anaerolineae bacterium
ATGTTGCCAGGTATGGCCCGCTTGGTGTCGTTACTACGAGTGTTGTTTCAGATCATGCGCCGTTTGAGCAGCAAGGCCAGCAAGGCGCACAGGATCAAGCCGGCAGCCCCCAGGACGATCCACGCCGGCACCACAGACCACACGTCCAGCGGTTCCCCATAGCCGCCCACGGCTCGCGGAATGGGGGTGGGGGTGGCTGTAGGACGGGGTGTCGAGGTCGCCTTGGCTGTGGGAGTGGGCGTAGCTGTAGGGCTAGGCGTCGGCGAGGCGACCACCTGGAGATCCACTTCCCACAGATCGCCGAAGCTGGTCCACGTTACCGGAGTGCCGGCCGGCACGGGGTTGGCGTTGAGGCTGACCGCGATGGGTGTGGCCGGAAAGCCGTTGATGGTGAAGAATATCTGGTCGCCGGGCTCGGCCCCCTCATCCGGGGTAGTGTTAGGGTCGTCACGATAGCAGGGCATTGCACCGTATGTGCCGGCCACTAGGACTGTGAACTCCCCGCATTGTGCCGGCGGTGGCGCTGTGTCGAGGGGACCGTCGAAGGCTGCGACGACGGCCCCTGCCGGGACAGGCGCTCCCAGAAAGGTGGTGTTGGCACTTAGCAAGCTCACCCACTCGCTGGTCGGCGTGACCTGGGCGCGGACGAGTCCGTAAGCTAATGTCAGGAGCAGTAGTGGCACGAGGATGGTCCCAGCCACCCGGGCCGCGCCGTGTATGGGCCGTCCTTTCATAATGCGTATCTCCTAATGAGGCATCGTGACGATCGATGGGTGTAATTCACCTGACTTAACGCAGCCAGGACCGAAGAGATTCGGATCCCGAGCATGAACACCTGAAACCTGTCGATTGCACGAGAGCTGGCGCGGATACGCAAGGACTTGTACTGCGCTAGCCATCGGTCTATTCCTGACACGTCCGATGCCACCGGCCGGCCACGTCCTGCAAGTCCCCGCTGTCAATAACCTCATCGCCGTCCCGGTCGAAGGGCGGGTAGTAGCCGGCCTCGCCCATCGACACACCGAAGCTCCCTGCCTGGCGCATCAGGTCGGCCACCGACACCCGGCAGTCACAGTCGAAGTCGCCGGCCAGCGTGCAGGCGTGCAGCTCCACATGTTGCCGGCTGCCCGACCCCGCCCACACCGCCGCGTCCGGCCCCAGGAGCACCGCCGGATGGCCGTCCACGGTGAAGGCGATGCGGTCACCAGCCACGGCCCCCTCGTCTAGCTCCGGCGTCTGCGGATCGTCGCCGTAGACGGAGACCAGGTACCAGCCGGCCAGGGTGACCTCAACCCGGCCGGCCAGCACGCCAGTGGGGTCGTAGGCGCGGACGATGGTCCCCGCCGGCAACGGCTGCCCATCCAGCGTGGACTGCTGGCCCAGAATGTCCACCCACCAGGGCGTCTCGTGGGGCCCGTCAGCCGCGCCGGCCGTGAGGAGCAGCATGGCGAGAGAGATCAGGAGTATCCAGAAGCGGCGCATGAGTGAGTATTGCGTACTGCGTAGTGCGTATTGTGGGGGAGGACCGCGGATTGGCAGGAAGCCGCGGATAGGAGTTCAACCAATCCGTGTTTCCCCGCCGATTCGGGGTTCTCCCCCCAACCATCCAACCATCTAGCCATCTAGCCATCCAGCAATCCAACCAATCTCCAATCTCCAATCTCTAATCCCTGGACCGGGACAGGTCTCCAATCCCCACCACCGGCAACCACACCCGCCACAACTCCACCGGACCTAGCGGCATCCACTGCAAGCCACCATGGACTGTCCATATCGCCTTCGCGCTCGCCGGCGCCGGCGCTCCGTCGATGGCGAAGGTCAAGACATCCCCCGGCGACGCTCCCTCATCCGCCGGCGTCGTCGGATCGTCGCCGTAGCAGGCCAGCAGGCCGTACAGCCCCGGCTCGGTCACGATGCCAGCCCCGCAGGGCACGCCATCGGCGTCAAACACCTGCACCAGGGCACCCGCCGGCGCCGGCTTCCCGTCGGCCAGGCGGGCCGGCCCATAGAAGTTGACCCAGGTGTTGGTCGTTTGTACCCCGGTCGTCCGTTCCGCCTGACGTGCCAGAAGTGCCCGCTGCCGGGCATCTGGATCTGCGCCGGCCACCTGAACCATATCCAGAGTATCCGGTTGGGTGCGCGGGTAGCGCAGCGTGCTCTCCTGGGTCAGCTTGAGCCAGTAGCCGTACAGCGGCCGCAAGGCCCACAGGGTGTTGAAATGCGGCTCCAGGTGCGGGTAGTAGGACAGCGCCCCCTGGTCGAAGCCCAGGACAGCGGTGTATTCCCCGTCAATGCTGCGCAGCCCCTCCATCACCCCCATCTCGTTGCGCGACAGGAAGCTGACCAGGTTCCAGCCGGCGTCCAGGGCCAGCTCGCGGTTCTCCGGAAACGCCGCCCCCACCAGCCGCAAACCAAATGATGAATGCGGAACGCTGAATGATGAATTCCGCGTTCCGCGTTCCGCATTCATCATTTTGATCCAGTACCCATGCTCTGCGTCGATGCTCTTCAGCGTGTTCACCGCCGCCGGCAGGTCCGGGTAGTAGACCAGGGCTCCCCCGTCGAAGCCCTGGATGACGGTATAGGTCCCGCTGATGGGCCGCTGGACGACGCTGGCGTCGGTGTAGAAGGGGTTGACCCAGCCGGAGATGAGGTTCCAGGATTCGACCAAGGGGATGTCCAGGATGTCCACCCGCTGCTGGTAGTCGTTGTTGGTCTCCTCGCACTCGTTGGCGGCATCCACGGTGACGAAGATGGTGTGGCTGCCGGTGGTCTCGTCGGCCCAGCGCACCGAGACGTCTTCGTATTCGCCCGGCGCCAGGGTGCGAGAAGTGGCGGTATTGCCCAGCAGCGTCCCGCCGGCGGCCGGGTCCCCCAGGTAGAAGT
>JBHHXF010000568.1:0-2885 GCA_046756905.1 Anaerolineae bacterium
AAACCACAAGCGGCGGGTTTCTCGAGAAACCCGCCGCTTGTGGCTCCAGACCGGCACAGATAGCTAGTTGTCATCTTGGGCGTTGTTGACGAAACTGCGCACCGCGCCTAGCACTTCCCACAAACTGGCCGGCACTTCGGGAGCGGCATCTATCGTTGTAACCCTGTTGATCTTATCGCCGCTGCGAACAACCAGGGTGTACGTGAACCGGTCGCAACATTGATTGAGAGGCATGTACTGTCCGCTCATATCAAAGAAGCCCAGGGATTTGATGTCGCTGGTTAGCTGCTTCACCTGCTCCGGCTCCACCTGCCACTCACGGCCATCGCCGGCCACGATGCGGCCGTCGGGATAGATGCTCCACTGCTCAGATACGCCGGCCAGCCCGCCACTGCGCTCATATATGATCACCGCCTCCCCCAGCACCGCCCCCAGCTTGCCAGAAGGCCAGCTCTCCACCTCAGCCGGCGCGATAACGGGTGTTTCGGCATCCGGTGTGCCTTCCCTTCTGGGAGACGAAGCCGGCGCAGCACAGGCAGTCAGTGCCAGGATTCCAATCAGGATACCGATAACCAGTACTCTCATGGGTCCTTCTCTTCTCATTCCAAAGCTAGATGTCCTCACCGTTAGAACGGTCCCTCGAAGTGAGAGGTTCCCGTTCAGAGGCAAGTGCGAGAGGACGCCCATGAGGGACAAGTGTCACCGCCGTGTCGCGCCATAATCTTTAGAGGTTAACCCGGGGCTTATTCGCGCCAACTAATCTTTCAACTCTCAGGCCCCCAAACCACGTTTGACCCACAGCCGAATGTGGAGTACAATAGACATTGCGATCCACATATCCGACGGGGAGGTGAACGTGAAGACGATTCAAATGACCATTGACGAACCCTTACTGGTCGAAGTGGATCGGGTGATCCAGGCCCGGAAGATATCCCGATCCGCTTTCATTCGCTATGCCTTGCAGATCGCACTTCGGCAGCTTCAAGTCGCCGAGATGGAACAGAAACACGCGGAGGGTTACGCTCGACACCCGGTCGAGCCGGGCGAGTTCGACGTGTGGGAGGCAGAGCAGGCGTGGGGTGAGCCATGAGGCGCGGCGAGGTGCGGTGGTACACCTTCAAGGCGCCGGACAAACGCCGGCCAGTGCTCATCCTGACGCGCAATTCGGCCACCGGGTTCCTAAACGCGCTAACTGTCGCCCCGATTACGACGACCGTTCGGGACATTCCCTCCGAGGTATTCCTCACGCCGGAAGATGGTTTGCTAACCAACTGCGCAGCCAACATGGACAATATCCAAACCGTGCCGAAGGACAGGCTGGGTGCGTTGATTGCCCACCTGTCGCCGGCGCGGATGGAAGAGGCGAGTCAAGCCATTCGTTTTGCACTGGGCCTTGATGCCCCTTTTCTCTAGGTGCAACGGGTAAGAGTGGTGTGGACAGAGTTCTGATGCGTCAACGCCCCAAATCCTCCGCGAGTCTCGCACTTCTCGTCCTTGGACTCGTGGCCAGCGGATTGCTTGCCGCACAACCGGCCGGCCCGCCCCTTATTCCCCGGCACCTCCACCAGCCGGCCTTCGCCACCCAGACGTGCGCCGGCTTCCACGACGAATTCTCAGCGCCGCCCCTGGACCCCGGCTGGAGCTGGATCAACGAAGGCTCCTGGAGCCTGACGGAGCGGCCTGGCTACCTGCGCATATACACTGAGCAGACCGAGACTGATCCCACCTACCTGTTGCGAAATGCCCCTGATGGGGTCGACGTGGTGTGGAGTCACCTGGAAGTGCAGCCGGCGGCGGTGTTTCAGCAGGCCGGCATCGCAGTCTACCAGGATGATAGCAACCACCTGCGCCTGGTCCAGTCTTCTGCCTTTGGCCAGCTCGTCGCGTTCGTGTTGGAAACACACGACGAGGTGCAGGTCCAATCGACCACGGTTGGCGCTGGCATCCTCGAGCTGCGCATCGAGAAACTAGGAACGACGTACATCGGGTACTATCGAACCGATGCTGAGTTGATCGAAGTCGGTCGATTCGAGGACGTCGACTTCAGCACCCCCCGCACGGGTCTCGTGGCAACCGCCGGTGAGAGCGGTGCTTCGCCCGTGGACTTCGACGACTTCTGTCTGGAGCCGTTCAGCGCCGGCACAGGAACGCCCACGCCGACAACCGAGCCTCCCGACCTGACGCTGGCCGGCCAGGTGTACGACGCGACTGACGGACCAGGTCACGGCGTCTCTGGAGCGACGGTGTCGGTTCTCACATGCGAACCAAGGCGCTTTCCGGCACAGACCTGGTCAGACGGAAGCTATGAACTGCTGGTGCCGGCCCCGTATCTCGCCGGATGTAATCAGGTGACGCTGGAAGTGTGGGCAACCGGATACGAAACCCTCTCGCAGACCATCGCTGTTGACGATTTGTATGCCCAACCCAGGCGCGATTTCGCGCTAACGCCGAGAAGCCCCACGCTGTATCTCCCGATGATCCTCACGGACTATGCGGCACCCACCCCGACGCCCACGCCGACGGCTCCACCAACGCCCATCCCACCGCCGATTCCGACGCCGACCTTGATGGATATTGGATATTGGATATTGGATATTGGGCATTGGGAATCAGTCGGGCAATATCCAATATCCAATACCCAGTATCCAATATCAACAAGAGAGTTGCGGGATTTTGAATCTGGTGGTATCATCGTATCGGATTTAGTGTACAGCGTTCGGATTAGCGAAGGGATCGCGACTGTGAGAGTGGGATAGCCACCCAGATCTGCGAGGAGAAAGTTCGATAGATAGAATCATAGTGAGATTGCCAGAGGAAATCGCGGTGCAACTGGAAGCAGAACATATCGGTGAAGAGGAATTGGACTCCTTTCTGATAGCAGCAGT
>JBHHXF010000569.1:0-2882 GCA_046756905.1 Anaerolineae bacterium
GGGGCTGCGATTCTCTTCGCCATAGCCTTCCTGCTGTTGGGCAGCGCCGCCACCGCCTACGGCGCTTACGCCTACTTCACTCAAGACCTGCCCCTGCCCGACGAGGTGGGTCGGCGCACCGAGCAAGCCTTCAAAACGACCAAAATCTACGACCGTACCGGCAAAACCATCCTGTATGAAATCGTTGACCCCCACGGCGGAGATCGGACTATCGTGCCGCTGACTCAAATCCCGCAGCACCTGATCAACGCCACCATCGCCCTGGAGGACCAGAACTTCTACACCAACCCCGGTTTCAACGTGCGCGGGCTGATGCGGGCGGCTTTCAACAACCTGCGCGGCCAGCCCATCCAGGGCGGCTCATCCATCACCCAGCAGTTGGTCAAGAACGTCGTCATCCCCCCCGAAGAGCGGATCGAGGCTTCGTACGACCGGAAGATAAAGGAGCTCATCCTGGCCTGGGAACTCAGCCGGCGCTACCCCGGCCGTGAGGGCAAGGACCAGATTCTCGGATGGTACCTGAACACCGTGTATTACGGCAACCTGGCCTACGGCGTCGAAGCCGCCGCCGAAACCTACTTCGGCCGGCACGTACAGGACCTGAGTCTAGCCGAATCGGCTATGCTGGCCGCCATTCCCCAGTTTCCGGCCATCAACCCCCTGGCCCAGGACGAAGCCAGCCGGCAGGAAGCCAGGCGCCGGCAAGAGGTCGTTCTGGATCAGATGTACCTCCAGGGCTACATCACGGCCGAAGAAGCGGTGCGCGCCAAACAGCAGGCCCTGCACTACACCCCCAAGCGATTCGACATCAAAGCGCCCCACTTCGTGATGTACGTCCGCCAACTCCTGGCAGATCGCTACGGCGCCGACCTGCTCTTCCAAGGCGGCCTGAAAGTCACCACCACCATCGACCTGGAACTCCAGGGGCTGGCGGAAGAGGTGGCGCGCGGCCACATCAAGAAGCTCCAGGCCGAGGACCGCGACGTGTCCAACGCCGGCCTGGTCGCCATCGACCCGCGCACGGGCGAAATCCTGGCCATGCTGGGCAGCTTTGACTTCTTCGACCCCGAAATCGATGGTCAGGTCAACGTAGCTCTCGCTGCCAGACAGCCCGGCTCGGCCTTCAAACCTTTCACGTACGCCACCGCGTTTGGGATTGGAGATTGCAGATTGCAGATTGCAGATTGCCAATCTCCAATCTCCAATCTCCAATCTCCATTTACGCCGGCCACTTTACTCTGGGACATCCGCACCGCCTTCCCCGATCAGCCCCACCCGCCCTACGTGCCGGAGAACTACGATCAAAAGGAGCACGGCCCGGTCCTGCTGCGCGCGGCCCTGGCCAACTCCTACAACATTCCGGCTGTCAGGCTGCTGAACCAGGTGGGGATAGCCGAAGTGCTCAAGACTGCTCATCGGATGGGGATCAACACGCTAAACCGCGACGATTATGGCCTGTCCCTGACCCTGGGCGGCGGTGAGGTGCGGCTGCTGGACATGACCTATGCCTACAGCGTGTTCACTAACAACGGGCGCATGGTGGGCCGGCTCGTCCTGAGCTCTGCCGAAGGGCCCATCCCCATCGACGAGCGCAAGCCCGGCTACCGTACTCTCGACCCTGTCGCTATCCTGCGGGTCGAAGACAGCCACGGCAACGTGCTAGACGACTACCAGCCGGCCACCGAGCAGGTGCTCGACGAGCGCGTCGCCTACCTCATCACCGACATCCTGTCCGACGACGCGGCGCGGCGGCCGGCCTTCGGCGCCAACAACGTGCTGGAACTGAGCCGGCCAGCGGCCGTGAAGACAGGCACCACCAACGACTGGCGCGATGCCTGGACCATTGGCTATACGCCGCAACTGGCGGTGGGCGTGTGGGTGGGCAACACCGATAACACGCCCATGGATCACGTGCCCGGTTCCAAAGGAGCAGCGCCCATCTGGCACGACTTCATGGAGCGCGCCCTGGCCCACGCGCCCATTCTCAAGCTCGAGGAGCCGGCCGGCCTTGTCCGCATCGAAGTGTGCGCCCTGTCCGGCCTCCTGCCGACCCAGCACTGCCCCCGGACGCGAACCGAGCTGTTCATCGCTGGCACCGAGCCGAAGCGATACGACGACATGCACCAGTTAGTACGCATCTGCCGGCCATCAGGCAAGCTGGCCACCGTCTACTGCCCGCCCGACCAGATCGAAGAGCGCATGTACGAGGTCTATCCCCCGGAGGCCATCGATTGGGTGCGGGTTAATAACATCTCCCGGCCGCCTGAGGAATACGATACGACCTACGGCCCAGCTCCTAACGTGGGCGACGTCGGGATCACGTCACCGCATCCGTACACCTACGTGCGTGGCGATGTCATCATCGAGGGACGAGCAACGCTGCCGAACTTCAGCCATTACGAACTACGCTACGGAGAAGGTCCCGACCCGCCGGCCTGGAGCTATATCGGCCCGGATCGGGCAGAACCGGTGGATGAGGGCGTGTTGGGAGTGTGGGAGGCCGGCTATTTCCAGGGCCTGTTTACACTGCGCCTGACCGTGGTCGATGCTGACGGGAACCGAAGGAGTGACACCATCCCCGTTATCGTTGATAACCGCCCACCGACAGTATCATTGCTTCACCCGGCTTCTGAAGCGCAGTTCCGTCTCGAAGACGGTTCAATCACTATCGAGGCCGGCGCTGAGGACAACTACGCCGTGGACCGGGTCGAGTTCTTCGTCGACGGCCAGCCTGTCGGAGTCAGCCGCACAGCGCCCTTTGCCACCACCTGGCGGCTGGCAGCGGGAAACGCTGGCGAGCACACGGTACAGGCCATCGCGTACGACGCCGCCGGCAACGAGGGAATGAGTGGAGACGTGCGGATCGTGGTTGAAAGATAAGT
>JBHHXF010000570.1:0-2880 GCA_046756905.1 Anaerolineae bacterium
CATTCTGAAACGGGTAAGTGAGTGAAACTGTCTGTCATCATTCCAACCTACAACCGGGCCGGCGTACTGATGCGCTGTCTGCAAGCTCTTTTCGCGCAGCGCGGCGTGGACGCCTCCTGGGAGATCATCGTCGTTGACGACGGGTCTACCGACAACACTGCCGACGCGGTCAGGGGGTTGACTCATGAGAGCCCGGTGCCGCTGCACTACGAGCATCAACCGAACCGGGGGCCGGCGGCTGCCCGCAACAACGGCATCCGCATGGCCAATGGCCGGCTCGTGTACATGACCGATAGCGACGTGCTCGCTGCGCCCAACCTGCTGCGCCACCATCTCGCGGCCCACGACCGTCATCCAGCGCCGGCGGTCGGGGTTCTGGGACTCATGCGCTGGGCGCCGGCCTTGCAGGTGACGCCGTTCATGCGCTGGTGGGAAGGGGTGCGCTTTCGGTTTGACCGTCTGCTTGCCGGCGTGGAACCCATCAACCACACCTACTTCTACACCTGCAACATCTCGGTGAAGCGTCAATTCCTGATGGAACATGGCCTTTTCGACGAGCGTTTCCCTGCGGCGGCCTACGAGGACACAGAACTGGCATATCGCTTGAAGGAGGACGGTTTCCGACTCGTGTTCGCCCCCGACGCTGTGGTCTATCACGATCATCCGACGGATTTTGCCCACGCCTGCCGGCAAATGGAAACCATCGGCCGGTCAGCGCCCCTGTACCGCGCCCAGACCGGCCACAGCGGACTGCCCCGCTGGTGGAACTGGCTCAGCCGGACGCCGCTGGCCTCACGCCCGGTGGCGACCTTACTCAGCCCCATCGCCGAAGCATTGCAGGCTCGCGCGGTCGTTCCTCCGATATTCGTGCCGGTGCTCGTGCACCATTTCGTTCAAGGGCAGAAGAATTACTATCCAGCCATCCAGCCATCCAGCCATCCAGCCATCTCTTTTTGGGAAGAGGAGTCTACTCAAGGTGAGTGAAAAGCGAGTACTGGTCATCGGGCTGGATGGTGGCACTCTGGATGTCATCCGACCGTGGGCTGAGGCCGGCGAACTGCCGACATTTCAACGTCTGCTGAATGAGGGGACCGCCGGCCCCCTGAAATCCACCATTCCAACTTCGTCGCCGGCCGCGTGGACCTCGTTCATGACCGGGGTTAATCCGGGCAAACATGGCACGTTCGACTTCCTGCGCCGGCGTCCGGGCGGCTACGACCTCCAGCCGGTGCGGAACCATCTGCCGGGCCTGGGCACGATGTTCGCATGGGCCAGCCGGCATGACCGGCGCGTCGCGGCTGTCAACGTCCCACTCACGTACCCGCCAGAACCGGTCAACGGCATCATGGTTGCCGGCCTGGGAGCGCCAGACGAGGCCGACTACACCTATCCAGCCGGCCTGTCTGACACGCTCCGAGCCATGGGCTACCGCGTGAATTCCGAGGCCCAGTATGAGCCTGGTTTGGAAGACGCCTTTCTTCGGGAAATAACTACGACAACAGACAAGCAGGCTGAAGTTGGGCTCTGGCTGTTCAAGAAAGAGCCCTGGGATTTCTTCACCATCGTCCTGCGCGACCTGGATGCCGTATTTCACTCGATGTGGAGCCTGATGGACGCAACCCATCCGGCGCACGATCCAGAGCGTGCCGCGTTGTACGGCGATGCGATATTGAACTACCACAAGCTGCTCGATGCACGCATCGCCGACTTCCTGGACGCAATCGACGACAACACAATCGTGATGATCATGAGCGATCACGGCAGCGGTCCTTACTACCGCGAAGTCTACCTGAACGTCTGGCTGCAGCAAGAAGGATTTCAGACGCTGAAGCAGGGAGCTGGAGATGCCGCCGGCGGCGTGCGAGCCATGCTGCGGCGCGGAGGTGTGACCCGCGAGAATCTGACGGCCCGGCTGGGGTGGCACAACGTCAACCGCATCAAAGAACGGCTGCCGGACCGCGTCAAGGCGCTGGTTCCGCGCTCACGCCCGGAAGCGATGGACCTCGTTGATTGGTCGCAAACGCGGGCCTACAGCTTCGGGCTGATTGGCCAAATCTACATCAACCTGAAAGGGCGCGAACCGCAAGGCATTGTCGAGCCGGGGGCTGAGTATGAGCGCGTCGTCGCCGACCTCGTCGAGCGGCTGGGCGCGCTGACAGACCCTGAAACCGGCGAACAGGTGGTGGACGCGGTATACCGCAGCGAAGAGCTGTATCACGGCTCCCATGCGCATCTGGGTCCAGACCTCTGCCTGGTGATGCGGGACCTTAGCTACACGACTCATCTGGGAACCGAGTTCACACGAGAGACTGTGTTCGGTCCGCCGATCAATCACGAGTCGGGCAACCACCGTCCGTACGGCATGTTGATGGCCTGGGGTCCGGGCATTCGCCGGCGTGGATCGGTATCTGTGGCGGAGATCATCGACCTGGCGCCTACCATCTTGCACCTCCTCGGCGTGCCGGTGCCGGAGGACATGGACGGGCGAGTTCTCACGGAGTTGCTCGATGAACCAGCCGGCCCTCCCGCCGACCGGGTTGCGCGTGAGCAGGTGGCGGAGGCCGGCGACGCCCCGCTCACGCCCGACGAAGAAGCCAAACTCATGGAACGCTTGCGTAATCTTGGCTACCTTGCCTGAACCAGTAACCAGTAATCAGTGAACAGTGATCAGTAAACAGTGATCTCAGTGACAGGACTTACGCGGTGAGAGCGAGGTCAGGTGACCGGCACTTCGGAACTGTGTCTGGAGCACCCGGTTTTGGCCGTAAAACCAGCGTCGCTAGTCCTCTGACGAGGTTGAGGAAGTGCCGGTCACCTTTACCGCGTAACTCCTGTCAGTGATCACTGTGCAAGCGCCTGTGATCTGATCACTGATCACTG
>JBHHXF010000571.1:0-2874 GCA_046756905.1 Anaerolineae bacterium
GGCTATGTGCGGCGCACACCGCTGGTCGAGGCGCGGCCGGTCAAACAGCCGGCCACCCCCCACGCATCGCTCTACCTCAAACTGGAAAACCTACAAGTCACCGGCTCGTTCAAGGCGCGCGGCGCAGTCAACAAACTGCGCACCCTCACGCCGGAGGAAGTGGAGCGTGGCATTGTGACGGCCTCGGGCGGAAACCACGGTCTGGGAGTGGCCTACGCCGGCTGGCTTGCCCAAACGCCGGCCACCATCTACCTGGCGCACAACACACC
Source organism: Anaerolineae bacterium (assembly GCA_046756905.1). Taxonomy (GTDB): domain Bacteria; phylum Chloroflexota; class Anaerolineae; order Epilineales; family JAANWY01; genus JBHHTZ01. The sequence goes on from JBHHXF010000571.1 coordinate 270, forward strand.
GCCGGCCAAGGCCGCGAAGCTGGAGAGTTGGGGCGCACGGGTCATCTTCGAGGGCGCGGTCTGGGACGACGCGAACCGGGCAGCGCTGGCAGCAGCCGAGCGCGACGGCCTGGCCTACTTCCACCCCTTCGCCGACCCAGCGGTGATCGCTGGCCAGGGGACCATCGCCCTGGAAATCCTGGAGGACGCGCCGGACATGGACGTACTGCTGGTAGCGATCGGCGGTGGCGGGCTGATCAGCGGCGTGAGTCTGGCAGCGAAGGCTCTCAAACCCGACATCCGGGTGATCGGGGTGGAGCCGGCGGGGGCTCCCACGCTCTACGAGAGTTTGCGGGCCGGCCACCTGGTGGAACTACCCGAAATCCGCACGGCAGCCAATACCCTCGCTCCCCGTCAGAGTGCCCAGATCAACCTGGAGATCATCCGGCAGAACGTGGACGAGATCGTGTTGGTCACAGATGAGGAGATGCGCCAGGCAGCCCGCTGGTTGTGGTTCGAGATGGGCGTGGCGGCGGAGTTGAGTGGAGCTGCGGCGCTGGCAGCGTTATTGGCAGGGGGAGTAGAGCCAGCGCCGTCGGAGAGAGTGTGTGTACTGGTGTGCGGGGCCGGCCAGGATGGGCTGTCTACTGCACGAAAACGGTCGTCTTTAAGTAGTCCAGAATGAGCGGAAGATGAGTCGTCACCCAGACGATCCCCTGCTTGATGGGGTTGCCCAGTAGGTGATTGATGCCAAGGATTGTCCCGCCGACGATCAACAGGCCGGCGAGGTTAACACCGATCCGCAGCCACATGCTCGACAGTCGCGGATCTTCAGGCTCAACTGACCACTGAGCGGGTTCGGCGACTTGTTCTTTGGGAGGCTCTGGAATTGCAAGTGGTGGCTGGCGTTGTGGCTGCCGGCGTCGGTATTGCTGCCTATGCAGTTCCTGAACCTGCAGCTCCCAATCTTTGGCAACTCGCGTCTCTGCAGGAGCGAACGATCCGCCCGGATCGGTTTTTTCAACTCTCGGTACATGTATCTCTCTGGCTGGCTCTTCTTTGGGAGGTTCTGTCGTCGAGGGTTGACCCACCGTTGATTCTTCTCGGTACTCCGCAACGATATAATGTTGTACTACTCGGATGGGCGCGTCATCATTCGGGTTTTCTTCAGCGAGCTTGCTCAATTGCCGGCTTATCGTTTCGACGGCCTGTTGTCTTGCTTGCGAATCAGGTGACTTGGAAGCTATGAGCCAGTCGGTCACCAGCGAGTCCAATTTCCGGCGAATCTCTTGCTTCTCCTCTGAAATCGCGGTAATGGCTTCATCATATTCTTCCACTGTAGCGCCGCCGGCAATGGGAAGTAGCATATCGGTGGCTATAAGAGTTTTTAGCTGTGTCACTAGAGTCTCCAGGGTGCTGGCCATTGAGCGGATTATGGTATAACGGTAGCACAACTCACCGCGAATTGTCAACTCGCAGCGCAGCCGGATCAGCGAAAACCTATAACTCTGATACGACCATGTGTAGGTTATCATAGAGACGGATATTAAGATATTCTTTCTCCCGTTTTCATGCAACCCCAATGAGTCTCTCCCTGTATTGTGGTAGAGTATATTACAAACACGCTGGGCCGGCCAGCGTAAGAGCTGGCCTGTGATCGATGTCTATTTGCTTAGAGCATAGCGTTGCAGTCGCAATCTGGCCGTGCTGACTGCTCTGGACTTAATGACAGTGAGGGCTGGCCGTGTGGAGACACGCGAGCTGCCGTTCGAGACGGCGGTCCAGGGTGGTCAGGACGGCCAGGTATCGTTATACTCTCTTCTGTGCTCCTACGCCGGCGTAGTGGTTGGAACCATGCGGTACGAACTGCGTAATGAGATTGTGTATGCAAGTCGAGATGAAAACTCAATCCAATTGCAGAACTCGTCGGCTGCTCTTCATCGGCATCCTCGGCGTGTTCTTGCTGTGCAGTGCCACCGCCGGCCTATCTGCCCTCAGCAATCTCACCTTGCCCCACGAACCGGAGGTGCTCGACCGACTCGAACCGCTGGATAAGGCGCGTCTGGAAGAAACCTTGCACGTCAAGCGAGAGTTGGGCGCTGCGGTGTGGCCCGGTTGGGGCGAGGCCGACATCCCAACCCTGCTGCGCACCCGCGAGTACGGATTCCTGGTCGGTCATCCCAACCCGCCGGCCGGCTGGGTTCCGGTGGACGGCGATTCCTTCGAGGGCCGGCGCTACTACCGCCACGAGTTGCAGGACTGGCAGAACTTCGCCGTGCAGGTCGGTGATCGCTGGGTGGCGAGCATGGCCACCAAGTGGGCCGCCGATGCCTTCGTGCGCGAGCAATTCCAGAGCCTGTTGCCGCCGCTTATCGATCATGTTTTCCCGTATCGGCTGCTCATCATGCCCAGCGAGGTGCAGATAACCGGTGTGCTACACGAGTCCTTTCACGTCTACCAGATGAATTTGGCACGCGACCGTCTGGAGGATGCTGAGCTGGCCTATCGGGTCGATGCACAGTACTGGGCGGTTGATTCGGCGATGCGGGATGACTGGAAGGTCGAGATTAATCGAGTGTGACCAAAATCTGTTGGGGCGGTTTGCAGCCAGCCACTTGAGCGACGA
>JBHHXF010000572.1:0-2860 GCA_046756905.1 Anaerolineae bacterium
GGTAGGGGTCGCCGGCGCCCGTCTGGGCATCGCCCTGCCCCACGGCCACGATCAGGTCCCGGTGGGCGTCCTGAGCACGGCCGGCGAACTCGGTGACAAGGGCGCTCTTGCCGGCGCCGGCCTCGCCGGTGACGAAGACCACCTGCCCCTGGCCGGCGAGGGCACGGCCAAGGAATGTGTGAAGTTGGGCCAGTTCTCGCTCGCGTGCGACAAACACCTGCTCGGTCATCGGTGACCCGTCAAGATTCTCATGATAGCAGTAGCCGCCTTATCAGGGTCGGGTAGCCACCCGACTTAATGTCCGAGTACGTCCACGCTCTTGCTGCGTTCTTGCCAGACCAACTCGAACTCACCGAAGCGACGAAGGAGATCGCCAACGCGATCGCATAGAGGGCGCAGGTGGGGCTTTTTCACTTTCCACTTGCCGGCCACCTGATTGAGAACCAGCCGGCTATCCCCTCGCACCTCGATGGAGAACTCCGCCGGATCGCGCCCGGCCTGCTCGATCGCGCCGACAATATCCTCCAGGCCGGCAATCAGGGTGCGATACTCGGCCACGTTGTTGGTCATGTCCTCGCCAAAGTCCACGCGTTCTATGCGCTGCTCGCCATCGGCGTTGCGAATCAGGGCATAGCTTCCATACCCTGGACCCGGGTTGCCCAGGCTGCCGCCGTCGAAGATCAGTGTGTAATCAGTCATGTGTCAATCGTAGGGGCGAGGCAGGTCGGATTGATGGCTCATGGGCAAACAAACCTGCTCTCCGACCTGCCTCGCCCCTACATGCGTTGCACTGCTCACTCCGGCGGCCCCAGCTCCACCATGACGTCGCCCTGGTTGACGGTCTGGCCGGCGGAGACGCGAATGCTCTCCACGAGGCCGGCGCCTGACGACCGAATCTCGTTCTCCATCTTCATCGCTTCCAGAATCACAACCCCATCGCCGGCTGAGACCTGCTGGCCTTCCTCGACAAGGACGTCAACCACCAGACCTGGCATTGGAGCGGCGACCCGGAGCTCGCCGGCCTCCTCGTGCTTGGCGCCACTCAGTTCTCGAAGCTGCTTAATCCGTTCGTCTTCAACCTGAACTTCGTAGCGATCCCCCTCAATCGTGACGAAGTATCGACTCTCGTGCCGCTCAACGAACACTTCATACGAGGCGCCATCGAGAACCAGCGAGAAGAGGGACCGGCCATCGATACTCTCCAGGTCGATGTTAATCGAGGTGTCTTCCAGCGAGATGCGCTCGTCGCGATCGATGTCAATGATGAAGTCCTGGCCATCAATGGTAGCGATATACTTCATCGTAATGCCCCCCGCCGGCCGGCCAATTTCCACATGCTGACGCGCTCCCCGCCGTGTTGTGGTGCAATCGTGGTGAGGGCCTGCTGCCGGCGCCTGTGGGTCAGCACGGTCGCTACGATTGCCGCGACCTCACTGTGCTGACCATGTTGGTCTGAAGTCATGGAAAAGTTCTTATCAAGGAATGATGTGTCGTACGCACCCCCGATGAAGCTAGTCATGTCAATCACTTGTTGGTGGAATGGAATGGAGGTCTGGATGCCGATAATGCGATACTCATTCAACGCTCGCCGCATGCGGAGCAGGGCCTCGCCGCGCGTGTCGCCCCAGACTATCAGCTTTGCGATGAGCGGATCGTAGTACAATGAGACCTCGAACCCCTCGTAGACGCCAGCATCGACGCGAACTCCCGGCCCGGTGGGTTCGTAGATATTCGCGATTCGGCCGCTGGAGGGCAGAAAGTTGTTGTAGGGGTCCTCAGCGGTGATTCGGCACTCGATGGCGTGCCCCTTCAGCGCGATGTCGTCCTGGGTGTAGCGCAGCGATCGCCCGGCCGCCCCCCGCAGTTGCTCCTTGACGATGTCGATGCCGGTGACGAACTCCGTTACTGGATGTTCCACCTGGAGCCGTGTATTCATCTCAAGGAAGTAGAAGTTCTGATCTTGGTCGAGGAGAAACTCAACTGTGCCGGCGCTGCGATAGCCCACGGCTTCGGCGGCCCGAATCGCAACGTCGCCCATCTGCTGCCGTATCTCGTCGTTGATAGCCGTCGATGGCGACTCTTCGATCAGTTTCTGATGCCGGCGCTGGATGGAGCACTCGCGCTCGCCCAGGTGTATGGTGTTGCCGCGCGCGTCGGCCAGCACCTGGATCTCGACGTGGCGCGCTCGCTGGATTGCCCGCTCCAGGTATACACGGTCATCGCCGAAGGCCCCCATCGCTTCCCGGCGAGCCGCACCCAGGGACCGCTCCAGCTCACTGGGGTCTGTCACCAGCCGCATCCCCTTTCCCCCTCCGCCGGCTGCGGCCTTGATGAACAGGGGGAAGCCGACCTCATCGGTGGCGGAAACGATCTCTTCGTCCTTCAGGTCCACATCCGTGCCGGGTATCACCGGCACGCCGGCATCTTTCATGAGCCGGCGTGCTTCGACCTTGTCGCCCATGGCTGCGATTGCGTCAGCCGGTGGGCCAATGAACGCGACGCCGGCCTCTTCGCAGGCGGATGCGAACTCGGAATTCTCTGCCAGGAAGCCGTAACCGGGGTGAATCGCCTCCGCGCCACTCTTACGGGCAACGTCGATCAACTTGTCGATGCGTAGATAGCTATCGCGGGCCGGGGCTGGACCGATGTGGTAGGCTTCGTCAGCGTAGCGGACATGGAGCGCAGGGCGGTCCACGTCCGAGTAGACGGCGACAGTTTGCACGCCAATTTCGCGACATGCGCGCAGGATGCGAACCGCGATCTCGCCCCGGTTGGCGATCAGAACTTTCTTGAACATAGATTTCTCCTCAGCATGACCCGTTCGTAGTCAGGCACGCAACGAAGTGGAGTGCCGTCGTGC
>JBHHXF010000573.1:0-2860 GCA_046756905.1 Anaerolineae bacterium
GGCAATCCGGCGCGAGCGGGAACTTGCTAGGCACATAATTTGAGACTATGTCGGAAATCGGATATAGCCCACCCGCTCAACGGCAAAGAGGAGCTCAACTCCTGGAGGATCCGCCTGTATATCACCGGCCCAAGCATCGAGGACGTTATCGCCGTCTGTACTTACGGCTCTCACACCCACTCCGTAGCGGCTAATTCCCCTAACGATCTACATTCAGCATAACATAACGTGAATCCGCAGTAGCGGATGCGCACCTTGACAATTCAAGAAAGTCGGCTACTTATTGGGTGTCGGATAGCGACAACCGCGCCCAACAAGGAGCCGACGGATGTATACTACCACAGACACCCAAGAAAGCCAAGCGCCCGAGTCACAGCCCGGCGTCTTCGAGAACCCGAACGGTGGCTACCAGATCCACGTCATCCTCGACGACCGAGGGACAGGGGTGGTCGGTAGTGTCCCCGAGGCCGGGCTGTTAGCGCCCCATGACGCCCCTATTCTGGCCGGGATGACGGTGACGGAAGACTGCGTCATTCTGGCGCTGCAAGACGAACAGGCCCTGGTGATCCACGTGACCGACCCGGCCGCTGCGGGAAGCGTGGTGTACTTCTATCGCGCCAATGGCACCCTGTGGCGGGCGGTGCCCCTGGAAGCGTTGAACCCGGGTTGGGTGTTTGGCGCCTATCACTTTCGGGGTGACCTGGGCAAGTTCGATGCCCGGCGGGCGCGCCTGCGAGGCCGGCCGGCACCCCCGTCGCGGTGGGCGCGACCGACGCTGTGGCAGACTGCCGGTTGGCAAGGGACAGTGGTGTACACCCGGCTGTCCCTGATCTGGCGCCTGCAGATGTGGCAACACAGGGCCCTGACCCAACCGTACGTGGTCACGCCCAGCGCCGAACAAGTCGAGACCCTGAGTGGTCCCTATCCGGCGGACGTGCAGGCCCTCCTGGCACTGCAAGCGCAGGGGGTAGACAAGGTCACCTACCAGATGGGCGGGCTGCACCTGATCCTGAGCTACCTGGAACGCATCGGCCTGGCGGAGGCGGTGAACCGCGTGTGCCCGCGCCAGGGAGCGCTATCTGAAGGGACCGTGATCAGCGTGTTGGTCATCAATCGCTTGCTGGCGCCGTGTGCCCTGCGGAACGTGGCCGGGTGGGTGGAACAGACGGGCTTGCATAGGTTGTTGGGCATCTCAGACCCGGAGCGGCTCAACTATGACCGCCTGGCGGATGCTTTGCAAGCCGTCGCGCCCCACTGGCAGACCATCGCCGCCGAGGTCACCCTGCGGGCGGTGGAGGCGTTCCAGTTGCGCGTGGAGACGGTGCACTACGATCTGACCTCCATCCTGTTCCACGGAGCGTACGACGGCAGCGCCTGGGTGGACTTTGGCTACTCGCGCGACCATCGACCCGACAAGCCGCAGGTGAACATCGGCCTGAGTACCACCGCCGACGGGGAGGTGGTCTTGCCAGGTGCCAGCCACATCCATCCGGGTAGCACCAACGATGCCACCACGACCGTGTCGGCGCATCAACGACTCCACGGGCTATTCCAACGCAGCGATCTCCTGGTCACTGGCGATCGCATCATGCAGAGCGCCGAGAACATGCTGACGATTGCCCGCGCCCACGGGCGCTTCCTGGGCCCAGTGGACTGGACGCCCTACATTCGACGGGTGGTGGCCGGCTGTCGGGATGACGAGTTTGAAACCCTGTCCGACAGCTCCCAAGTCGCCGGGCGTCCCATCCAAGCCACGTTCCGGCGCCTGGGCTTCAAGGTCAAGGAGGCACTGTCCGACGAAGAGCGCCGCCGCGTGGCCCAGTGGCGCCGACAGCGCGGGATCCGCGGCCGCACCCCGAGCTATCGCGAGGTTCACTTCTGGATGCGGGCGGCCGTCATCCTGGACACGGCCCGCCAGAACGCGGATGCTCGGCGCCGCACGCACCGCATTCAGGCTTACGAAGCACAACTGGACTGGGTGCGGGACCACTTGAATCAAGGACGCTTCTACGGTGACCCGGAGTGGGTCGCGGGCCACCTGGCCGATCTGGCGAGTGACTTCAAGGATGTTCGGGCCTTTGTTCAGGTCACTTTCAGCGAGCAAGCGGGAGAGATGACGCTGGACTATCAACGTCGGCCGGACCGGATCGCCCAAGCGGCGCGCCTGGATGGCAAATGGGTGCTGGTCACCAACCAGCCTCCGGCGCCCGGGCAGTCCCGGGTGGACTACATGGACTGGATGTGGCGGGTCTACAAGAACCACAGCCACGTGGAGCGCCGCATGCGTAACCTGAAGAGCGACTTGCCCATCCGCCCGCTCTACGTGCACCGGGATGACGCCATCGTGGCACTGTGTTGTGTGAGTGTGGTGGCCTTGATGCTGTACACCCTCATCGAGCGCGATTGTCAAGCCAATCCGACGTTGGTAGAGGTGGGCCTGAGGACGACGGACCAATTGCTGGCAGTCCTGGCCGGTTTCGGCCTGACTGTCTTCTACACACCGTCGGGCTACCAGGTGTTCTGGTTGGATTCCCCAACCCAGATACAGCGGTTGATCTGGCAACAACTGGGGCTGCCTGACCCAGGGATCCGTGTGCCGGTTGTGCGTGTCGGGACGCTGGATGGTCGCCAGGCACCGAATTCCTCTGCCTGTGTCGCCTTGAGCGGGGCTGGAGCAGGACCCATCGCCCCCTGTGTACTATCGGTCACCTTGTACACAGTCCGTTTCTGCCGCCGTCCTGGGCACCAAGTTGCCTTATTTTGCAGTTGGTAAGGTGCTTCTCGTTATGTTATGCTGAAAATGGAACATGACAGCGCGATGAATCTGGACTACACGCTCATCTATCGAGGCCTGATGGTG
>JBHHXF010000574.1:0-2856 GCA_046756905.1 Anaerolineae bacterium
CTTCGATACGGCCTCCACTACGTTCCGGCCTACTCAGGGTGCTTTCTGGATACCCCCCTGAACGCTTACGACTTCCGAAGTCAGTCTGCCGGGGAGGAGGCCGAGGGGGGGAGCCGGCCCGCATTTACAGCGCCGGCTCGAGGAGTTGGGGCCTCCGTCTCTGCAGGCCCCAACTCAGCAATGTCTTCCGCACTACCCGCTTTCACAGCTCCGGCACGACCGGCGGCCGGGTGAATTCGGCGTCAGCCGCCGGCGCCGGCACGGGCTTGAAGTAGGTCTCGAAGTTGCCGGCGCGGTTGTCCTGCCACACCGCGTAGGCGCGTCTGCCGTAGCCGGCCAGGGCCGGATAGATGGAGAAGCCCGGGTAGCGGCTCAGCGCCTCGGCCCCCGACCAGGTCAGTCCTTCGTCCAGGCTGGTCCGGGTCACGATCTCGCCGTTCCCCGTGCGGTAGCTCTCCCAGGCCAGCACCAGCCGGCCATCCGTCGCCGCCAGCGCCGGGAACCAGCCCGGCTGCCGCGTCAGCAGCATGGGTGGGCTCCACGTCTCCCCCTGGTCGTAGCTGCGCTTGTACACGATCTGGAAGCCGCCGGCGTAGTCGTCCGCCCAGACAACGTGGACCGCGTTCTCGGTGACGGCCACGGCCGGGTCGTACGAGTTGCTCGCAGCATGAACCAACTGTCGAGGCTCGGACCAGGTCCGGCCGCCATCGGCGCTGTGAGCGAAGAACACCTCCCAGTTCTGGTCGGCGATCTGCGTCCACGTCACGTAGACGTCGTCACCCCGGGCGGCGATGGACACGCCATGGCCGTTGTTGGCGCGGTTGGTGATGGTCGATTTGACCCAGGTGGGGTCATCCGGTCCTAGGGACTTGCTCTGCACCCAGAGCGGGTACACGGGCGCGACGCCCACCACCCGACTGTCGGACACGGCCAGGTCTGGCTCCCAGAGCATGGACGGTGGGGTGTTGGGTGGCATCTCCACCTGACTCGCACCCAGGCGCTCGGCCTCAGTCCAGGTTCCGCCGGCCTCCCGTCGCCGGTAGTAGATCGACCAGTTCTCGTCCCGATAGTCAAGCCAGGCCACGTGGACCGTCGAGCCGGCAGCGGCGATGGCCGGCGCCCGGGCCTCGACGCCACTTTCGCTGAGTATCTCGGGCGCTGTCCAACCGGTCCCGCTGGCCGTGCGGCGGATGTAGTAGACCTCGCGCACGCCGGAGCGGTCGTCGGTCCACACTACGTGCAGGCCCTCGTCGTTGGCGGCGATGTCCGGGTGTTCCGAGCGGGCGGGGTCGAAGGTGAGCCGGCGCGCACCGTCGGGCGGGAACGCAGGAGCAGACTCCTGCTGAGCGGTCGCCGCCGGCCGGATGAGCATTTCCCGTAAGACATGCCCCTCGGCCAGCGGGGTCTCGAAGCCCATGAGCTCGCCGACGGTGGGGGCGATGTCAACCTGTTCGTGGACCGTCTCGATCTCGACACCGGGACGGATGTCCGGGCCCAGGGCCAGGAAGATCAGGCGCTTGTCGCCCTCGCAGATGCCGCCGTGGTTCTGGAATCCGCCGTGATCGTCGTCGTGCCGGCCGTGATCGGTGGTGACGATCATCGTCGTGCGATCGCGGTAGTATGGGTCGGACTGGATCTTCTTCCACAGCTCTCCCACGATCCAGTCGGCCTGCTCGATGGCGTCGGTGTACTGGTCCCAGTCGCCCGTGTGGCCGGCGTGGTCCACCTCCCCCAGATGGAAGAAGACCAGGTCGGGATGGTACTCGTCCATCACCGATTGCAGGGCCGCCCAGTTGACCTTGTCGTTGTGTTGGGCCGGGAGGAGGAGAGTGGCGCCGTATTCCTCGCCGTACAGCGGATGCAAGCTGTAGTCCACGTGACGCACGTTGGCCTTGCCCACGATGGCCCACACCTTCTCCTGGGGCACGTCTGGGTATGCGCGACGGTAGTACTCGAAGATGGTGGGCATCTGGGGACGTAGGTCCAGGTTGTCGCCGATGTTGGGGGCGAAGGCCCACACTCCGTTGGCGATGGTATTGTTGCCGGGCGTGGTGTATGTCTCAGCGCGATTGTAGAAATTCCACAGCAGCGCGCCCCGTTCCCTCAGTTTCCCCATGCGGGGGATGTGCTCGTGGGTCGGGTCATCGAAAGCTTCGCTGTCGCGGATGCCGTCGATGACTACGACGAAGACGCTGCGGGTCTGGTAGGCCGGCTGGATGCCCGGGTTGGCTTCCGGCTGAGCCATGGCGACGGAGCCGGCGGGCCACAGGGCCAGCAGGCCGGCGACGAACAAGACGATGAGCAAAAACTGAATTCGGGTACGCATGGTTGCACCTCCTTGCATTGAGTCCTCTGGCTAAGAGGACAACGAACTTCATCGAAGTAGCAGGGTGCCCTCGGCGGCGACCAGACATGACATGTCGCACAGCACACGGTTGAAACCCACGCCGCGCATCGAGCATTTGGAAGCAGCATAGCCGGGAGTTGTTAAACCGGTGTTGCTAGAGTGCTAACGTTGGGTAAAAGTTGACAAACTGCCCCATTTCCTGCACAATGAGGCAGCAGAAAGTGGCGCTGGCATCTCCCTGGCATTGGGAGCGCTGAGCGCCTGGCGAATGAATTCGCGGCAACCCTTCGACAGGCCCCTCGACAGGCCCCTCGACAGGCTCGGGACGATGCTCGGGAGGGACCTCAGGACGTCGCACCTGCGAAGCCGGCCTGCGCCGGTTGCATTTCAAGTCGCCGAAGCCTGTCCTGAGCTCCGCCGAAGGGGGCGATCCTTCGACAGGCCCCTCGACAGGCTCGGGAGGGGCCTCAGGACGCCGCTTTGCAGTGGTAGGCGCGGTTTTAACCGCC
>JBHHXF010000575.1:0-2854 GCA_046756905.1 Anaerolineae bacterium
GCTCGAACAGCACGTGGTACTCTGGATCGTCAAGACGGTTCACGGTCATGATCCAGGCATCTTCCCGGTTGTCGGTGTAGTAGGCTTTGCGCCGGCCTACCCGCTCAAATGCGTACTTCTCGTACAGTCGTTGTGCGCTGTGGTTGGACACGCGCACCTCCAGAGTGACGAACTCCGCGTCTTCGGCCAGGGCGGATTCAATCACCTGGACGAGCAAGAGTTCGCCCAGCCCTCGACGCCGGGCTTTGGGATGGACCGCGATGGTGCTAATGTGGGCCTCGCCGGCCACCAACCAGAAGCCGACATAGCCGAGAATTGGGGGGGACGTAGGTCCGGCCCGACCCAGGAGCCGGCGTAGTCTGGAACGCCAGCCGGGGGTCTGAGCATTGGCGGACGGAGATTGTCTTAATCGTGATCGTACCACATAATAATGGGCATTGGCGTTAAACAGAAGTTCATAGCGATAGGCCGACGGCGCCCAGGGGGTGGGAAAGGATTGACGCTCTACCGCCATGACCTCGGAGATATCCGAGACACGCATCGGAGCAACTTCGTAGGGGATACCTTCGTAGTTCATTGAGAGGCGTCCAATCAGAAACCGAGTTTTTGAGACCACTGGCGAGCGAGACATACCATACTCCGAGCGCTTTCGCACGGTAGAGTCTGACCCACTTGACGAAAAACCCGGTTTCTCATCAAGACCCCGGGCGGTGCAGGTAGATCGGCGCCAGCGTCACCGGGTCGTCGGCGCGGCCAGCGGCCAGCGCCTGCCAGCCGGCCTCGGCCAGGTGAGCCGGCCGCCGTACCCGGTTGGCCGGTGATACCACGACGGCGAGCTCACCCAGAGTCTGCTTGAGTTGAGTCACGCCGGCCGCGTCTAGCTCACCGCTGAACAGGGTAGCATAGTCGATTTGGTCCGCAAGTTCGGGGAGTGTTGTGTTTTTATACTCCTCCTGCGACGGCGGAGGTCCATCGACGGGATAGCAGGCGGCCACGATACGCTCTCGGCCAGCCTGAAGAATGGCCCACAGCGGCAACTCGCGGGCTGCCTGGGCATGAGCGATGACGTCTAGGGTGGGGACAGCAGCGATCTCAATCCCGTGGGCATAGGCCAAGGCCTTACCCACACTCATTCCGATGCGCAGTCCGGTGAATGAACCCGGACCCCGCGCCACGACAATGCCAGTCAGATCCGAGGTCGTCAGGTGTTGAGTGTCCAGCATGGCGCGCAGGTTGGGTGTCAACTCAACCGTGTGATTGACGCGTGAGTGCCACGTCTGTTCAGCCAGAATGATTTCGCGGTCCGGGTCGAAGATGGCGAGGCCGGCCGACTGGGTGGCAGTATCAATGGCGAGAATCATAGGCCGTAGGCAAGCCGCTTGAACTCTTTGAGAAGCTGCTGGTACTCATCGCCCTCAGCACGGAGCAGCAGGCTGCGTTTGGTGTCGTTGATGGTACGCATCTCGATCCACAGTCGCTCTTCAGGGAGGAGCATGGTTGCCCGTTCAGGCCATTCCACTACGCAGACGCCGTCGCTGTAGAAATAGTCGTCCAGGCCCAATGTCTGGAGTTCCTCGAAGCTCTCCAGGCGATAGAAGTCGATATGGTACATGGGCGGGTAATCGTCCACCGGGCCGTATTCGCGGATAAGCGTGAAGGTCGGACTGATGATCGGTTCCTCCACGCCCAGGCCCTGCCCCAATCCCTGGGCAAAGGTTGTCTTGCCGGCCCCCAGTCGTCCGGTCAGACAGATGGTCTCACCACCCCGCAGGAGGGATGCCAACCGCGCGGCCAGCCGGCGGGTCTGTTCCGGGCTGTGACTGATGATGTCGAGCGTATGTGGAGACAGGATAGGACTCACGACAGTCCTCCAGCTTGAAAAACGAGTCACAAAGCTTGTGGCTTGCATCGATGAGCGATGTCAGCGTACAATTCGTGCAACTGTGCTTGAATATCGTTGAGCATTCGTTGCCTGGATGTTCAGCCTGAATCGAACCTGCTGAACCCGTTTCGCGTTGTATGGATAGATGTACTGCCTGACTCGCAATTATACATGGGATGAAACGTCGGGACAAGAGTGGTGATTGTTGCAGTGATATGAGAGGGTCGCCTAATGCAAGTGCTGGTCTTATCAGATATTCATGCTAATCTGGCGGCGCTGGATCGGGTGTTGGAGGCAGCGGGCGACTTCGACACGATCTGGTGCCTGGGGGACATCGTGGGCTACGGACCGGAACCCAATGCCTGCGTGGACCGGATGCGGGAACTGAAGCCGGAACACTGGTTGGCCGGCAACCATGATTGGGCGGCGCTGGGAAGATTGGAAACCTCAGACTTCAACTCCATGGCCCGAGTGGCAGCCCTTTGGACACGTCAGAAACTCACACCGGCCAATATGGCCCTGCTGAAGACACTACCTTCCCATGTGAAGGCTTCAGAACAGTTCACGCTGGCCCATGGCAGCCCCCGCCGGCCCATCTGGGAGTACGTGCTGAATACTCGGGCAGCGGCCGCCAACTTCGCCCACTTCGACACGCCCTACTGCCTGGTTGGGCACACCCATGTACCGGCGGTCTACCGGCAAAACAGCCATCGAATAGTCATGCCTCCCTTTACCCTCGGAGAGCCGATCCAACTGGGGAGTGAGCGGCAGATCATCAATCCGGGCGGGGTGGGCCAGCCGCGCGATGGAGATCCACGATCAAGCTATCTCATACTCGACACCGAGGCGCTGACTGTAACCTACCACCGGGTAGCATATCCCATCCAGGAGACGCAGACCAAAATGGTCGAGGCCGGCCTGCCCCCCCGCCTGATCTCACGGCTGAACTACGGTTGGTAGTCAGTGATCAGT
>JBHHXF010000576.1:0-2848 GCA_046756905.1 Anaerolineae bacterium
ACCACTAACCACTAACCACTGATCACGGCAGCGTGTGTCCGAAGAAGGGATAGACGCCACAGCCGTAGTAGTAGTCTGTGCCGGCGCCCGGTGGTGGTGGCGGCTGTGGTGGACCCTCCCCAGGCGGCGGTGTGTCGCAGCCCCACCAGAAGTAGAACCGCTCTGTTCGATGGCCGTGTCGAAGGTCGCGCGGTGTGAGCGTGTGGCTCAGCAATGAGGTGGGACACGACTCGAACCCCTCGGGTACTTCTTCCACCTCCAAGATGAAGCCGGCGTCGCGTGCCGGCACCGAGAAATAAGCCCACTCCCGTCCGTTGTTGGGGTTTTTGCGCGCGGTCCTGCGGGCGATTTCCTCATTCGTTTCTGCATCGCGTAGAATGAGCGTGACCGGCGGAAGCGGCGTGTACCACTCGCCGCACCAATCGGCGTTGTCCCAATAGCCGTTGCAGCCCGGACAGGGCAGGTTGTAGTTGTGGCCGGCGGTGTCCAGAAACACCTCGCCGACGATCTGAACGTAGCGGACGCGCTGTTGTGGGGCGGCCACAGCGCCGGTGGCTGTCAGGAGAAATCCGGCCGCAAAAACGACGATCAACGCCAGGCCGGCCAGGCCGATATTCTTTCGCATAGGTCTACTCCCTTCGAATTAGGGGGTGGCCTGTTGTTGGACAGGTCAGATCATGGTACAACTCGAGTGAATCGCTCAGGATTGTACCACAGAAGTCCCAAAGATTCCATTCTGCGTATATTTTGATGCAGAACCGCGAGTGAGGCTTACGTGGAGAGGCGTCTGATGTGATGTTGCCCTCTTGTGTTTGACCTCTTGGCGTGCTACAATTCGCCCGTATGAAACGGACCGAAGAAGTTTTGATCCTTGGCATTGAGACCTCGTGCGACGAGACGGCCGCGGCGGTTGTGGCCGATGGCCGGCACATCCTGTCCAACGTTGTGGCCTCGCAAAACGCGATCCACGCTCAGTACGGCGGTGTCTTCCCCGAGATGGCGTCACGCGCGCACATCGAAACCATCATTCAGGTAGTCGATGAAGCTGTGGACGGCGCCGGCATCGACTGGAGCGACCTGGCCGGCATCGCCGTGACCTATGGCCCCGGCTTGGCTGGCTCGCTGCTGGTGGGAGTCAACACGGCCAAAGGGCTGGCTCTGGCGCACGACCTGCCCCTCCTGGGTGTGAATCACCTGGAAGGGCACGTCTACGCCAACTGGCTTCAGACCGGGGAACAGCCGCGTCCCTTCGAGCCTCAGTTTCCGCTGCTGACACTCATTGTATCCGGCGGCCACACGGAGCTGGTACTGGTATGCGATTACGGCGAATACGAGGTGCTGGGGCGCACGCTCGACGACGCCGCCGGCGAGGCATTCGACAAGGTGGCGCGAATGTTGGAGCTGGCGTACCCGGGCGGGCCGGAAATCGAGAGGGCGGCTGGCGCTGGTCGGGCGACCGCTTTCAATTTCCCACGCGCCTGGCTGCCTGATACCTACGATTTCAGTTTCAGCGGATTGAAGACAGCGGTGCTGCGTGCAGTTGAGCCCTACCAACCGAAGCCGCGTCGGGGGGGTAGAGCCAACCTCGGCCCGCGCGTGGTGCGTGCCGTCCCAGTAGCAGATTTGGCGGCCAGCTTCCAGGAAGCCGTGGTTGATGTGTTGGTGGGCAAGGCGTTGAGGGCGGCCGAGGAGTTCGAGGTGAAGCAGATTCTCGTGGCCGGCGGCGTGTCGGCCAACCGCCGGCTGCGAGAGTCGATGCGCGGGCGGGCTGGAGAGCGGCAAGTCTTCTTCCCGCCGCTTTTTCTGTGTACCGACAACGCCGCTATGATCGCCGCTGCCGGCTACTGGGCCGGCTGGCGTCTGGGCCGGCGATCGGGCTGGGACCTGGACGTGGTGCCAGGGCTGCGGCTGGACGGCTAGATGGTTAGATGGCTGGATGGCTTGTGCTACACAAGCCGTCCAGCCATCTAACCATCCAGCCATCTAACCCCCCAGCGCCCGCGCCAGCGCCGCCCATTCCTTGATGCTGAGGGTCTCCGCACGCCGGCGCGGATCGATGCCGGCCTCCTCCAGCGCCGCCAGCACCTCATCTTTTCCCGGATGCAGCCCGCCGGCCAGCGCGTTTTTCAGTTGCTTGCGCTTTTGTCCGAACCCTGCGCGTACTACCTTGAAGAACCAATCGACGTCCTCCACGGCCACCGGCGGCTCCTGGTAGACGTCGATGCGGAGGACGGCTGAATCGACTTCCGGGGGCGGCCAGAAAGCGCCGGCCGGCACCCGCGTGGCCATCTTCGGCTGGCCGTAGAACTGCACGCTGACGGCCAGGATGCTCATGTCGCCCGGCTTGGCCAGGATGCGTTGCGCCACCTCCAGTTGCATCATCAGCACCAGCAGTCGCGGTTTGTGGCGTGTTTCCAGCAGATGTCGCAGCACGGCCGAGGTGATGTAGTAGGGCAGGTTGGCGACCACGATGTACGGGCCGGCAATCAGCTCGCCTGGGTCAATCTCCAGGATGTCGCCCTGCACGATCTCCAGGTTCTCGCAGCCGGCCAGTTGAGCGCGCAGAATGCCGACCATCTGCTCGTCCAGCTCGACAGCGATGACGTGGCCAGCGTGCTCCGCCAGCACGCGTGTCAGCACCCCCAGCCCCGGCCCGATCTCCAACACGGTGTCCGCCGGCCCCACCTCCGCTGCCGCGATGATCTTGTCCAGGACCGTTTCGTCGATGAGGAAGTGCTGGCCCAGGCCCTTTTTGGGTCGGGCATCGCCCAGGAGTTTCTTGATGGTTTTGACATTCATGGCAGTCAGTGATTGCTAGATTGCTGGATGGCTAGATTGCTAGATGGCT
>JBHHXF010000577.1:0-2837 GCA_046756905.1 Anaerolineae bacterium
CCATCCAACCATCTAGCTATCCAGCCATCTAGCCAACTATTCTTCGAGCAGTCAGTGCCTCTCCGGCTCTGCCGGCGGGATCTCCTCTGCTCCCTCCAGCTTGCCGGCCAGTTGTTCTGGGTGATGAATCAACACCGGCAGGCATTGAGAGCAGATCCACGCTGGCTGGCCGGCATGACGCAGTGTCACCAAGGGGATTTGCATCTCGGATCGGTCGCAGTTGAGACAGTTGTGGTATGTTTGCACTTCGCTCATGAGACTCTCCGATTCTATCCTTTCAATCATTCGTGGTCACGTAGGGGCGAGGCAAGTCGGAGAGCAGGTTCTTTTGCTTCGACACCACCAATCCGACTTGCCTCGCCCCTACTTTTTGAGAAAATCCCTCCGATTGTTCTCTTGACATGCACAATCACCAGTTAAGTGAGTTACAACACCGCCTGCAGGTCCAGCCCGCGCGCGGCCGCGCGCTCCACGCCCCAATCTGCCTCGGTGATAGGCGGCGGCAGGACCTCTTCCGCAGGCCGGCGCACCAGGCTCAGCGCCTCGTCGGGGCAGGACGGGACACAAATGCCACAGCCCACGCAGCGTACCCCATCCACGTGGACAACATCCCCCATCGACAACGCGTCGAACTGGCAATAGTCCAGACACAGTTCGCAGGCGCTGCAATAGATCTCGTCCACCTGGTTGACAAATGCAGAGCGAGCGACGACATTCGCCATTCCCAGTTCGGTCATGCCACGCAGAATGCCGCAGGAGCAGGTGCAGCAGTTGCACATGTACCACAGCCCCTGCTGGTTGTTGCTCGTCGCATGGACCAGGCCGGCGTCGGCCGCGCGACGCAGCGTGTCGTGGGCCTCCTCGAGGCTGAGAGCCCGGATGGCCGGGTGGCCGTCGAAAGCGCCGGCCTTCTGGCTGAAAACCATGCAGATCTCCACCGGATGCTCGCACGGGTCGCCGATGAGCGCCTTCTGCTTGCGGCAGATGCAATCGAGCACGCCCCATGCCTGGGAGTCGCTCAAAATGCCGGCGGCACTCTCGTACGGCCGCACTTCCATGTCCATCCGCACCGTCTTGCCGACCGGGATGACGCGATGCACTGGCGGCTGCGCAGCCAGCATGGGTCCGAACGCCTGCTGGTAGTAGTCCTCGAACAAGCGCGCCAGTTCGGCATCCATGCTGTAGAACTGCGACTCGTAGATGCCAACCACGAAGGGTCGCAGACCATAGCCCAGACCGCCGTCAGCCCGCCCGGCGGCGACGAGACCCCGCCGGGCCATTCCCTTGAGCTGCTGGCGCAGCATCTCCGGCTCACCGCCTGTGCGGGCCGCGATCTGGGCCGGCGTCTCCTTCGTCAGGCGTAGGTGGGCCACCAGGGCTGCTTCTTCCGGTGTGAAGATCTTGGCCAGCAGGCGCAGCTCCACGCCGTCTTCCGTGGGCGGGAAGCCGTTGGGTAGCGCATCCAGGCGCTCCGCCAAGTACTTGTATGGGTTCTCGTTCACCAGAGACCTCCTCGTTGCTCGGCTACCGCGATCTCAACCGCCGGGCTCAGTAGTCTGACAATGGCACATTAGACCAATGTTCTACAAGCCGCACCCTTCGATACGCCTTCGCTCCGCTACGGCTACTCAGGATGCTACGTTCTACGTCTTACGTTTTATGTTAAATGTGACACAGGCAAGATAGTCACATTCGATCTCGTTCGAGCGCGTCCAGGCGCGCCTGCAGCGCCTCAATGAAGACCTCTGGCTCCTCCATCGAGGCAGCAATCCGTCGGAAATCCATCTTGAACGGCACCTTGATCGTGCGCGGAGTGCGCAACCGGATGGCGACGACATCCTTCCACGAACCGACCAGCCCGAGCGTTCTGCCAGGTGCGATGCGGGTGCCGATGCCGTAGATGATCCTCCACCGCATCGGCTCCACGCTCTCGATCTCCGTCAGCTCGATGCGCTCCTCAAGCCAGCCAAAACGAAACGTGATCGCCTGATCGTCCAGCGCCACATAAGCGCGCTGGGGTGTGACGGTGATTAGCAGGAGCGGGATCCGCCAGATAGCGTCGAGTCGTATTGGGAATGTCGTCATAGCCCTACCTGCGCCGGCTTTAGGTGCAGAACCAAGTGCGTGGCCTGATCTACTACGCTACCACGCAGATACACTCCCCTGTTCATCAATATCCCGCGGCTCCATGAGCAGTAGAATGCCGTCAAGTATCTGACGCACCCGCTGATGAGAGAGGGTGCCTATCTTTTCCACCAAATCCCCCTTGTCCACAGTGAATATCTGCGAAACGTTCACCACACTCTGCTTCGGCAAGTTCGCCTCACCCTTTTCCAACAGAATGTTCCCGGGTGCCTTCGCTCGTTTCAGGTTCGACGTCAGCACGCACACCACCACTGTGTTGAGCCGGCTTCGATTGAATACGTTGTTCTGGATGACCACATGAGGATGGCGATAGCCTGGCCCTGACCCTGATGGTTCCCCCAGGTCCACCCAAAACACATCCCCTTGTCTGATCACCACTGCCCCTCCACCAATTGCCTGTGCTGTTGACGCATCTTCTTGCGAAGAGACTCTTCTTCCGCATCTGGCAGGTCATCGTAAGCCTCGTTGATCGCTTCGAGCAGTTTCTGATTCTGGTAGCGTTGGATGAACGCCTCCACGGCCAGCACAAACAAGCGACTTCGGGAGATCTGCAGTTCCTGAGCCAGCGCTTCAACCTGTTCAAAGAGAGGCTGTTGCAGAGAAATAGCCGTCTTTACATTCGCCATTGGTTATACCCTCCTTCTTGTCATTAGTATAACCCAGGGAGCGACATTTGTCAATACCTGTTGTCC
>JBHHXF010000578.1:0-2834 GCA_046756905.1 Anaerolineae bacterium
TACACCTGTTACGCCATGTGCAACTTTTTTGACAACCATCCAAAATGGAATGCAGATAACACAGATAAGGCTGATTTCCGCTGATTTTTTATGGATTTCAGCGTCCATCTGCGTGAAATCGGCGAAATCAGCGTTCTATTTGGCGTTGGTTGATGGCATATTGCTCTTTTATGGAAAGTTGCACATGGCGTCTGTTGTGCTTGAGGCAAAACCTTGCCAGTGATATATCAGCTTGGAGATTATCTGCGGAGGGTGAATACCTGGACAGCAGTGGCTATCCTGGCCCTGCTCGGCTGGCTGATCGACTCGCTCCTGTGGTTCCTGGAGACCCACTCCTTAACCGTTGCCGGCTTTGCCACCTACCTGTCCCATTCGTGGTACGCCCTCCCTCTTTTGGCCGCCATTTACACCATCCTGCGCCTGCGCCGCCCCTCGGAGCTGCTGTCGCTGACCATCTATGATGAGCGGGGGCTGCCCATCCGCCGCCAGGGGGACTTGCGGCTGGCCGAGTCGGTGCTGGCTCCAGTCCTTTCTTCATTTCGGGGCATGGCTCAGGACGATGGCTTGCATCGCCTTGAGCTGCCGTCCGGGGCGACTGTCTATTTCCTGCGCCAGGGAGCCTTGACCCTGGTCGCCTGCTTTTCTGGCCCGGCTCGTCCGGCCCAATTGGCGGCGGGCCTGCGCTTGTTGCGGGGGTCAGCCCCACCAACTGAGGACTTGCTGCGCGACCTGTCGCCCGACGTGGCGGCGCTGACGGCCAGGCTGCTCAAGGCGTCGGTCGAGCGCGACCTGCTGACCTACCTGGGGGCCAACCGCCAGGTGGCGATGACCGCGGCCGACCTGGCCGGGCAGGTGGAACGCACCGCAGGCGAAGTCTTCTCTGCTTTGGGGAACCTGGAACGACTAGGGCTGGTCCACCGTCAGCCCGCGTGCGACCTGACCTTCTATCGCCTGACGGACGACGAGAGGTGGCTGACGCGGTTGGATAAGTTCATCGCCTGGCGTACTGACTGGCTGGCCCGCGCCCGCCGGCTGGAACAACTGGTCGGGTCGCCGGGTCTGGCCGCGAACGGGACTGGGGAGGTGGCAAACCAATGAGCATCACAACTGACGTTACTGATCACAAGCGCCTCGACCGGGGGCGTATCGGGCCGCTGCTCCTGGTCGGTCTGGGCTTGATGCTCTTGTTGGCAGGGGTAGGTTGGCTGGCGGTGGACCGGCTGGTCATCGGCCAGGGGAAAATCACTCTCCCGGACAGCCTGGCGGGCTGGCCTCTGTCGACCCAGGTCAGTGGCCGGCCGGCCCTGGTCGAGATCGAACGCCTGCACGGGAAGTCTTTTCTGATGGTCGATGGGGCGGTGGCTCGCTATGGCGATGGGATGGCGACGGTTTGGGTCTCCAGCACCTGGACCCCCTTCCTGGCCGAGCGCCAGGTGGCGGTGATGACGGAGCGCATCGCTGAGGGGCGCTCTCCGTTCACACCTGTTGGGGCGGATGAGAGGGAAGGGGTGACCGTTTATGCCCTGACCGGAATGGGCCAGAGGCACTATTACTTCCAACGCGAGACGCGGGTGGTCTGGCTGGCCGTCTCGCCTCAGTTCGCCGAGGAAAGCCTGGAGGAACTCATCTACGATTTGCGCTGAAGCTCATTCTCGTCAAGCCAGCCGGCCGTCCACCATGGTCAACACCCGGTCCACGTGCTCAACCATGCGCCGGTCGTGGGTGACGCAGATCAGGGTTTTGCCCCGTTTGCGGCACAGGGTCTCCAGGATGGTCATGATTTCCTTGTATGACTGCGCGTGCGGAGCCAGGGCTTGCAGGAACTCGTCCTTCGGGATACTAAATTTGAAATTGACTTGTGGAATCTTTGCAGACATGATTGTTTCCTCCTTCAGACTGAATGGTGGTAGATCCGTAGACCTCACCGAGGTGAATTCAGGAAGCGCAGCTAACAGAAGGATGTTGGTTAAGAAGCGCTTGGCTTCACGAACTGGAAATACGCATAGCCCAGCGCAAGCAATAGGTAGATTACGGCAGCCGACCAGCCGACTGCGTTCATCACGCCAGAAAGTGTGCCCAGGACAGCCACGATGACCCCAATGACATCGGAGATCAACAAGGCGAGGATGATGGCCCGCTGAGCCTCGGAATCTGTAACGTCTCTAGCGAACCAGGTCAGCAGACCAATCGCGATGAGCGCCACCCCAAAGAATTGCCCTGTGAGTGTCTCACCTGGGCCTTGTGTGACGCCGTACAGTGACAACACGGTTGCCGGGACCAGCACAAAGCTAATCCCGTAGACGAGCGCGACGATAGCATTGATGACCAATAGAGTACTGAGTTTCATCAGAATGCCTCCTTTAGGCAGATGGGTCACCCGAGATCACGGGTGAATGGTTGTGGATACAAACGGAAAGTGTTGCTTGCCTCAAATCAGTCTCGGTCTCAATGATCCATAAGTTGCTCCTTTCTGCCCCTTCGGCACTAGCTCCTCTGAGCAATGGTCACGCAGATGAGGCCCGGCGGCGGTGTAGTCTGAGAGAGCACCTTGAAGCCCGTCTTTTCAATCATTCGCTTCTGGTCCTCTGGCGAAAGAAAGACATTTCCCATGAATATCTCGATAAACTGCATTAGAGCCGCAACGGGTGCTTCGCGAAGCGCACTGGGATCGTTGGGGTAGGGCTCATCTATGATGAGGAGCAGGCCAGCCGGGCGAAGTGCTGTATGGGCACGCGCCAGAATTGTGTCTCGCACTTGCTGCCTGGTTTCGTGAAGAACCTGTACCAGGGTTACCAGGTCAAAAGTGCCGCGTTCGCTCACATCTTCCGCTGCGG
>JBHHXF010000579.1:0-2831 GCA_046756905.1 Anaerolineae bacterium
AATGATGATAACGGGGAGGATCGATCATGACATGCCCGGTCTGCTGCGGCGCGCTCGACCGCCGGCCTTCCGTCCATTCCATCAGCCGGTCTCGCTATCATCTGATGATCTATGAGCTGCCGCTGTGGCTGTGCCGGCAGTGTGGCCAGGCCATGTACACGGAGAGCCAGGTGGATGCGCTGGACGCTCTCGTTCAGCGAACTGATCGCGACATAGCAGCCTTGATTGAGGCATCTCCCTGATCAGGCGAGCATCACACTCTGTTCTACAATCCACCGTACAAGAGCGTCTGAGTGTAGGGCTTGCTCATGAGCAGCCGGCGTAGCAGCTCAACATCTCCACATCTGAAGGGGCATCAGCGCCGGCGGTGAGTTCGACCTGACCCCAATACTAACTGAATGACTCGAACCACATGCTCCTGGCCCGGCGCACCAGATCGTGGTACAATTATAAAGCACTCAGTTGATGGGCGTAACAACGGGAGGGTTGCATGGACAGCAAAGTCTCCATCACGCTGGATTTTGAGACCAAGGACAAGATCGAGGGCTACGTGAAGCAGGGTCGGTTCAACAGCGCTCAGGAACTTGTCGAAACGGCTGTTCGGCAATTTCTGTACGAATTAAGCCTGGAGGACACGGAGTGGCCCCGCAGGACAGGCATATCCGAGCGGGAGATTGTAGACGAACTGGGCGAGATTCGTCGCGTGCAGCAAAGCCGGCCAGGCGATGATCCTGGGCTTCTGTAGTAGCGACGTTCCACCACCTGCTCCCGCTCCAAGGGCGTGTCAAGGAATAACTTCCCGCTTTTCGACCGCCGATCCGTAGAGTTTTCCAGCATCCTGAGTAGCCATCCACTGCGTGTTGACCTACTCAGGATGTTGGACTTGATTTCAGGCAGAACAGGAAGTTATTCCTTGACGAACACTAAGGCGCTGCCCCCTCCCCCAGCACCCTCGCTCCAAACTGCACGGTCTTCGACCCAGACTGGAAGTCACGGGACTCAAGCTCGATCGTGCGCGGACTGTTGGGGCAGTTCGTCAACAGACGACCCCGGAAACCGCCTGAAAGATCAATAGCCACCGTGAGTCCCCCCGAGGAATCGAAGCCAGAGAAGTATACCAGCCCGAACGACGTGGTCCGGCGCGTCTCCCCAGAGCCATCAGGGAAACTTATCGTTACCGGGATGTCCCCCAACGACGTGTCGACACCGCTCTGATAGAAGCGGTCACATCGGTAGTCCAGAAACACTCGCGCTATCAGGTTGGATCGCCCCGGTGGGGGTGGCGGAGGTGTCGGGGTTGTGGTAGCCGTCGATGTCGAGGTCGGTGTCGGCGTCACAGCATAGCAGCCGTACTGAGCAGCAAGGAGCATCACATCCAGGATGTTGACGATCTGGTCGGGTATGAAGTCGTACTGCAGACAGCCTACACTTTGACTCTTCCAGCAGCCGGCGACGAGCTGTATGTCGGACATACCCACCCTCCCGTCCCCGCTGAGGTCGTGGCATTCAGCCGGCGCGACTGTCGGAACGGTCGTTGGGGTACGCGTGGACGTGCCGGTAGGAGTGGGCGTGGCAGTCGGCGTCGGCGTGCTGGTGGGTGTGCCTGTCGGTGTGGCCGTGGCTGCTAGCAGGAGAGTGCCGGTAGGTGTTGGAGTTGCCGTGTGTGCGGTTGGTGACGTGCCCGTGGCGGTCGCTGTGAAGGTCGGCGGCGCTGTGGCCGTTGGCGTACCGGTCGGCGTATGGGTCGGTGTGGCGGTGGCGGTCGCTGTCGGCGTGGCAGTTGCCGGCGGCCCACCCGATGAGTCGATCGTGACCCTAATCATGTTGAACCCCACCAGGTCCGGATCTCCCCAAAACTCGCTGTGCGCGCAGAATCCGTCCACACATGGGGGCGGGCCAAACACAAGATTGGCGTCGTGAAACAGGTTCGCCTGGTCTTTCACAGCTTGCGGTGCATCCAGGTTGGAATCTGTCGCGACAGAAGGGGCGGGCTCTGCATCCGTCCCCGATTCCCATTTCACCGCGGCCATGAAGCTGGTGGGCTGGTCGATAGTCAACGGCTGCGGCAGGGGAAGCGAGTGCCAAACGTCGAAGCCGGCCAGTGTTTGGGGTGCAGATTCGGCCAGGAGGTCGCCCGGCACACCACTCACTACAGCGTAAATCTGCACTCGCACCTCCGCCGAGTCCGAGATGTGGTCCGCGCCGCGTGGGCGGTGGAAGCCGAACTCAACAGATTGGATCGTGATTGGAAAGAGTGCAGGATCGGGCGAGAACACAGCGCCATCAATGTCGCCCTCGATGCGTCCGACAAATGATCCCTGGTAGAAGTCGCCATTGTCATTCTTAAGTTGCACAGGGCCGGCCGACGCCAAAGTGCTGAGCAGAATCAGAATGACCACACCTGCGATGATAGTGGGAACAACACCCTTAGCCTGTTTCATGTCACAAAGTCCTCAAGAATTCGGTGAGCTGGCTACTGCCGGCTGAGCCACAGCACCGCCTCGCCGGCCGCGACATACTCATCCATGACGTCACGTGCATCGGCCGCCGGCACCTCATTGTACCCCGCGTCGATCCCAACCTCACCCAGAATGCTGGCCAGCCAGTCCCCCATGGCGACGAGTTGGTCATCTCCCTGCGGGACCAGTAACGTGGCTCCGAACCCGTCAGGATAGCCGGCCTCGGCCATCATTTCCCGGGCCCGGTCTGGATCATAGTCCATTTTACGGGCGTCAATCTGCTGGCCGTCCAGTTCGGTCATAACTGGCAGGTTGGGATCGTCGAAGATCTCGCCAACCATGTCGGCCCATGGCGCGGCGTGGAGGACGGCC
>JBHHXF010000580.1:0-2826 GCA_046756905.1 Anaerolineae bacterium
CAAGTTCCGTTGGCGTAGTAACGACTTCAGTCGTTCATCCCGACCTAACGACTGAAGTCGTTACTACGGGCTTAGCATTACCCTGGTGCGCCGTGTTCCCGCGCATGTTCCACGCCGACAATGCTTTCCAGGCGGGCGAGAGGCCGGCGCCGGCCGGTAGGCGTAATCTGCACCCGTGTAGCACCCCAGGCCAGCGTTCCCGTCTGTTTGTCGGCGGCCGGCACCAGCAGGTCCACCGGGTTGCTCCCCCGGCCTTGAGCATAGCGCCCGAACTCAGTGTGTCCCTGGCCGATGGGAATGGCGATCACGTCGGGGCGGATGCCAAGGTATATGTATACAACAGCCTCAATCTCGCCGGCCGGCGATGAGACCTTCACGATGTCGTCGTTATCTACCCCAATCCGTGCGGCCGTCTCCGGGTTGATCTCAACCCAAGTGTTCCACGCAACCGTAGTCATGGGATCTGGTGTCTCTTGCAGCCATGGTTGGTTCGCCCCGCGTCCGTCCGATAGCGCGATGGATGGGTAAACGTGCAGGAAGTACGGATAATCAGCCGCACCGCCCTGGAATGTCGGTTCGGGGATGGCGAGTGGCGCTTCGAAGATTTCTCCAGGTACAGGTGTCTGCCGCTCCTGGCCTTGCGGCCACCATCCGCCTTGCTGTCGCCAGGTAGCCCAGAACTCCTCTTCCGAGGCGCCGGCATCGCGCAGCCTAGTTACAGTCTCCTTGAGGAACTCTACCTCGTTGCGCCAGGGAAGCGTATCGGCTATGTCACCGCCTAACTCGTCGGCCAGGGCCAAGTAGACATCCGCCGTTGCACGCGTGTCGAAAAGGGGGCTAACTACAGGCTGCTGGCTGCTGACCGCGGGTCTATCTGCGCTGGGGGACACCACCTGAGACCCCCAGCTCTCCAGGTAGGTGTGATCTGGAAGGATCAGGTCTGCATGGGAGGCTGTTTCGTCCATGAATGAGCTGAAGGAGACGATGAAGGGCACTTCAGCCATCGCTTGCGCGAAACCAGCCGCCGCCGGCAATTCAAACACCGGGTTGGTGCCGTGGATGAATAGGAGTTGAACATCGCCGGCTTGCATACGCGCGATTAACTGCTGGACATCGGCGAAGGTGGACAGGGGAGGCGGAGCAAAGCCGCTCACAACCGGTGTTGTGCTGAGGAATGCACCGCCGTGTTCGCCCAGGTGGAACATTGTGACATTTAAGGCATGGACGGCGGCGAGGGCAGCTCCTCCGTCGCCGCGAGCGGCCAGGCTCCCACCGGGGATGGCCACCTGGTGGTCCGCGTTGGCAAACGCCTGCGCCAACCGTTCCAGTTTCTCGGCCGGCACCTCAGTCGCTTCAGCGATCTCACCCACGTTCACCTTCTCGTACAGGATAGTGTGTTCGCGGTGGCTCATCTCGTGGCCCAACCCACGCTCAACGATGATCTTACCTAGAGCCAGCGCGACCAAGCTCTCTGTGCCAGGGCGAATGGGCACCCACTCGTCAGCACTGGCGGCCGTGCTGGAGAAGCGAGGCTCAAACTGCACAATATAGCCGCGCTTGCCCACCTGTCCCTGGCGCAGGCGACCAAAGGCTGCATTGTAGCTCACCGGCGAGAGCCAAGTCTCCAGGAAGTTGGCGCCGAAGGAAAAGACGATGTCGGTGGTGGCAATGTCAAAGACGGGGAGCGCCGGAACGCCAAAGAGTTGATGGCTGGCCTGGACAAGTGCCTGGCGTCCCTCCAGCGCAGTATGTAAATCGTAAAGCACAGGGGCCGGCGCACCCAGGGCTGCCAGAAATTGGGTGATGATACTGTACAGATGGTCAGGCATAAGGCCGCCCAAGACGGCGATGCCGCCGGGGTCCGACACACTATGTAGTCGGTTCGTCAGCAGTTGTATCGCATCGTCCCAGTACACCGGATCAAACTGCCGGGATCCACGCCCGCCGGTCTGCCGCAGGGCGTTCTGTAAGCGATCCGGGTTGTAGAGCACCTGCAGGCCGGCCTGCCCCCGAGCACATAGCCTGCCTTCGTTGAGGGGGTGAACAGGATTGCCTTCGATCTTGCGCGCCCGACCCTCGCTGATTCGCACAATGATACCGCAGCCGGCCGGGCACTGCCGGCATGTGCTGGCATACCACAAATCCTGGCCAGGCAGTCCTTCCTCTGGTGGTCGGATGTACGTCTCAAGGTACTCACTGCGTTGCAGGCTGGCCGTACAACCGCTGATGACCGTTGCGGCGCTAGCCACGGCGCTGGTTTTCAAGAACTGCCGTCGCGTGATTGTCTTAGGCATAGGGTCCTCACTTATGGCACGTCTTGCAATCTATCAGGCGTTTCACCTTCTCCGGGGGCTGCTGGCGGTGGCAATCCAGGCAGAACCCCATATTGATGTTGTGTACAGGCTGGACAATATCCATGTGGCTGACATCCCCGTGGCAAGTTTCACAACTGACGCCTTTGAGTATGTGGGGGCGGTGGCTGAAGTAGACGTAATCAGGCTGGTCGTTCACTTTGACCCAGAGTAGAGGTTGGTCGTCTTCCCATAGTCGAACCAGCGCATCCACATCCGGCTGATCTGCCTCGTCGCTGGGCTGGATATTCTGGTGGCAGCCCATGCATTTGGCCATGGAAGGCAGGCCGGCCACAGGACCGTTCATCACGCCCGGGTGGCAGAAGACACACTCCGTGCCGGCCTCCACGTGCTTCTGATGGCTGAAAAACAAGGGTTGCGGAGGCTGGGCCTGGGCCGTCGGGCTGATCAGGAAGTAGAGTCCACTTAGTAGAAGCAGCCCTACCAGCAGCCCGATCACTACCCACTTGTTGGC
>JBHHXF010000581.1:0-2826 GCA_046756905.1 Anaerolineae bacterium
GTAGCCTGGCGTGGCGGGCCAGGGCCGGCCCGCGCCACACAGCAGCCCGATCCAATAATTGTCGTCGAATCCACCGCTTCTCAGCTCACCTTGCAGGTTTCCCTGCCCGAGATGTACGTCCACACGGCGGACATGGCCGACGGCAACACCTACCACGTCATCACCGTTGAAGGCTCCGCTATGTCCGACGCCGGCAAGCCGGCGGTTCCTCTCTTTGGCCGGTGGATCCTGATCCCCAACGGCACGAACACCGAAATCGTAGTGGACCCAGGGCCGCCCGAGATCCTGGAAAGCATTCGGCTTCAGCCGGCCCAGTTGCCTCTGCTGAACCTCGAAGATGCGCCGCCGCCTCCCTTCACCAGGGACGAGGAGATCTACGCAGCGGACGTCGACTACCCTGGCAGTTTCGCCCGATTGGAACAGACCAAGATCATGCGTGGCCAGGAGATGACCTTGCTTTGGCTGTATCCTTATCAGTACAATCCGGTTCAGGAAACGTTTTACTCCTACCCCAACCTGAACGTGACTGTGCAGTTTGTCGGCGACCTGGAGCCCATACCTTTCCGCCTGAAAAGCGAGACCTACGACGATATGATGCGCAACCTGACCATCAACGCGGACGCCGTCCTGTCTGCTGAGGAAGAAGCGGGGTCCCCGGTCGACCCCCATCCCTTCACGGGTCCCTATGGCTGGGACTACCTCATCTTCACCCGTTCGGAGTTCGCTACCGCGGCCAACAAATTCGCGGCCTGGAAGAATAAGATGGGGTTCAAAACTCTGGTGACACAGATTCCCTCAAAGTGGAAGGCCTCCGACATCAAGAACGCCATCCAGGGGGCCTACGACAATTGGGACATTGCCCCCAGATATGTCCTGCTCATCGGGGATGCGGAGAACGTGCCCACGCACTACAAGACCTTGCACCCGTATGAGAGCATGGCCGGCGGAAAGGGTACCCAGGGGTATACAGCGACCGACCTTTATTATGTCACGCTGCAAGGGAGCGACTATGTGCCGGACATCGCCATCGGGAGGCTATCGGTAGACGCCACAACGCAGGCTGATGATAGAGTCGATGGCATCATCAACTACGAGAAGAACCCGGTCACAAATAGCTCCTTCTACGACACCGTCACCATCGCGGCCTACTTCCAGGATGGGGTCAGCGGAGGTTGGTCGCCCGATGGCATCGCAGACAGCCGATTCGCCCAGACGTCGGAGGATTTGGCGCTATTCTTTTCAAAACCCCAGTACAACATCAACAAGACGGTGAAGCGGGTTTACTACACCAAGTCAAACGTCACGCCCACCAAATGGAACAATAACCAGTTCGTCGCACTAAACAATTTCGGTGGCGGGCCGGCCGGCAACGCGGGAGCCCCCATCCCTGCTCACCTCAAGAAGCCGGTCTTTGCCTGGGACGGCGACTATCAGGACATCACCAATGCAGTCCAGGCCGGCACCTTCCTGCTCACCCATCGCGACCACGGCGGCAGACGCAAATGGTCACACCCCTATTACGGATGGGCTGATGCCTTCCTTCTGCAAAACCCTTCCCTGCTGCCAGTAGTATGGAGCGTCAATTGCCAGACCGGGTGGTTTGACAACGAGACCGATTTCAAGAAGAAGCCGGGGATCAAAGACTCGACCCAGAACTGGGAGGAGGCCTTCAGCGAATACTGGGAAAGGCCGGCCTGGAGGCCGTACGGAGACTACGGAGCAGTGGGCATCATCGCCGCCACCCGCGTAACCGACAGCATCTATAACGACCGCCTCATGTGGGGATGGACCGACGCCATCTGGCCAGATTTTCCCATCACCCCGGCCGTTGGAATACAAGGCGGCGCGATCCTCCAAATGGGTGATGTCCTCAACTACGGCAAGTCCTACATGTCAACACAAGTGCCCGACAATGAATGGAGAAAGACCCACTTCGAGGGGTACCACTGGTTCGGCGACCCATCGATGGAGATCAGAACTGAGACGCCGCCTTTGATGTTGGCTACCAAGCCCGACCTGTGGCCCTGGGCGCTGCATCCCCGAGACTTCGTCATCCGCGTAAGCTGGCAGGACACTTCCGGCGCCAGTCTGGCCGCCGCGGCCGCGCAGAGGACGGCGAAAGTGGCGATTTCAAAACCGGGCACCTCCGATTACTGGGTGGGTAAGACGGATGCGAACGGGGATATGACCTTCCCGGATCTCGTAACCACTAACCTGGGCACGTACGATGTGGTTGTGACTGCCCCGAACAGCATCCCCTACATCGGCACATTTGAATCACTGGCCGGGTCCGCGGGCGGGATCCGCATGGACGCCGGCCTCTACTCCTGCGCCTCCACCATCCAGGTCAAAGTCGCCGATGCCGATCTGATGGGCCTCACGCCGGACGTGTCTCTGGCAACCGAGGGCGGGGATGCAGAGACCGTCGGCTTGACGGAGACGGGACCAGAAACAGGTATGTTTGTCGGGACGATTCCCACGGCCGGCACAGGGGTGGTGGCCGGCGATGGTATCCTCCAGGTGGGTGACGGAGATACGATCTCGGCTGATTACCTGGACGAGAACGACGGTACAGGGATTCCGGCGTGGATTCAGGACACAGCGGTCGTTGACTGCCAACCCCCGGTATTTGACGGCCTGATCGCGGCCACGCCGGACAGAGAGTCGGTTGAGTTGCAGTGGGGAAGCGCCTCGGAGAGCAACAGCGTGATCATCTACAACATCTACCGTGACAACACCGCCGGCAGCGCCATCAGCAGTCTCAGCAGATCTAGCTTTGCTGAGCCTGGATTGTCAAATCCAGGCCCAGACGGGGATCTGACGATC
>JBHHXF010000582.1:0-2822 GCA_046756905.1 Anaerolineae bacterium
CGATATGCTTTTAAAGGTGCATTGACACAATGAATTCCCCAATTCGTTGTAGTGTTGCCGTAAAGAGCACCAACCCATGTCATCCCAATCCGCCACCATCGTCCAACGTCTGTGGAACTACTGCAACATCCTGCAGGACGACAGCGTGTCCTACGGCGACTACGTCGAACAGCCCACCTACCTGCTGTTCCCCAAGATGGACGACGAGCATGTGCAGGAGCCCGGCAAGGACAGTGCCATCTCCGCGGGCGCTGCCCGATTGCTCCAGGGATCGGGGAATGCTATAATAGCTGCATGAAATCCGAGTTTCGTGGCCGGTGCGGCCGGCTGCGGAAAGAGTGGATCTATCCTCGAAGTGAGGTGAGACGATAACTCATTCTTGAGCAGATAGGAGAGGACTGAAGCAATGGGATTGGAATTGAAAGAGCCAACACTGGTTAGCCAGTTGGAGCAGTTGGCTGATGAGACAACCCAGCCGGCTGAGCAGGTGTTGGAGGCGGCGGTTAGTAACTACCTGGATGAACTGGAACGACGAGCGATTCACGCCGACACCGAGGCGTTTTGGGCGATGTATGACGATCTGCTGAAGAAGTACGAGGGTGAGTACGTCGCCATCCGTCAGGCCAACGTGGTCGATAACGACGAGGACGCTTCGCGTCTGGAAAGGCGAGTTCGGGAGAGATTCGGTCTGTTGCCGGTTCTGATTGCTCCGGTCGAGCCAGGGTTGTACCGCAATCTCCGCTGGATTGGGGGACGAATCGATAGGGTAAGGCCGGCCAGATGACCGTATTCCCCTTCGACTCGACGTATCATCCAGCGTTGCCTGTGTGCGACGTGGCATTGATTGCACCGCCAACCGGCTACCGTGTGGAACTGACAGCGATTATCGACACTGGTGCTGACGGCACAATCGTCCCTATCGAGTTTCTACAGCAGATCGGTGCAAGGCGGGCCTTCGAGGCAGGACTGCGCAGTCAGTGGGGTGAACCGCGAACCGTTTTCTTGTATCTCGTGGATCTGCAGATTGCCGAGTTGAGATTGCCTGCCATCTACGTTGTCGGCGACGAGTTGGGTGACGAGGTTGTCTTGGGGCGCAATGTACTCAACGAGCTGCGGCTTCTACTGGATGGGCCGGCTGCGCTGACGCGATTGCTTAACGACACTGCAAGTGCGGGGTAGCTTGTCAAATCCAGACCACAGGGTGACGACATCGGAAGGTACGCTCGTTGTGGTGCAGCGCTTTCGTCCTGACGCCTTCCAGATGAGGAGTTAACCCATGTCATCCCAATCCGCCACCATCGTCCAACGCCTGTGGAACTACTGCAACGTCCTACGGGACGACGGCGTCTCCTACGGCGACTACGTCGAACAGCTCACCTACCTGCTGTTCCTCAAGATGGACGACGAGCAGGTGCGGGAGCTGGGCAAGCCGAGCCCCATTCCCCAGGGCCTGAGCTGGCAAAGCCTGCGGGAGCGGGATGGCGACGAACTCGAACGCCACTACCGCCACATCCTCACCGAACTCGGCAAAGGCTCCGGCCTGATCCCGGTCATCTTCCGCAAAGCCCAGAACAGAATCCAGGACCCCGCCAAGCTGCGCCGGCTCATCGACATGATCGACGGCGAAATCTGGATCGGGCTGGACATGGACGTCAAGGGCGACATCTACGAGGGCCTGCTGGAGAAGAACGCCCAGGACATCAAATCCGGCGCCGGCCAGTACTTCACCCCGCGCCCCCTCATCCAGGCCATGGTAGACGTCATGCGCCCCCAACCCGGCCAGACCATCTGCGATCCGGCCTGCGGGACCGGCGGATTTCTGCTGGCGGCCTACGATCACATCGTCAGGAACCATGCGCCGCTGGACCGCGATCAGTGGGACCACCTGCGGCACGAGGCGCTGCGCGGTTGGGAGATCGTGGACAACACCGCGCGGCTGTGCGTGATGAACCTGTACCTGCACGGCATCGGAGCCAACGGCTCCGACAGCCCCATCCACGTGGATGACAGCCTGGCCTCGCATCCGGGCGAGCACTTCGACATGGTGCTGACCAATCCGCCCTTCGGTAAGAAGAGCAGCATCACCTATGTCACCGAAGAGGGGGAGCTCAAGCGCGAGGCCCAGACCATCGTGCGCGAGGACTTCTGGACCTCCACCAGCAACAAGCAGCTCAACTTCGTCCAACACGTCTACACGCTGTTGGAGATGCACGGCCGAGCAGCCGTCGTCGTGCCGGACAACGTGCTGTTCGAAGGTGGGGCCGGCGAGACGGTGCGCCACAAGTTGTTCCACGCCTGCGACGTTCACACGCTGCTGCGCCTGCCGACCGGCGTCTTCTACGCTCAGGGCGTCAAGGCCAACGTGCTGTTTTTTGACCGCAAGCCGGCCAGCGCCACCCCGTGGACCCAGAAGCTGTGGATCTACGATCTGCGCACTAACCAGCACTTCACCCTCAAGCAAAACCCTCTCACCCGCGCTGATCTGGACGAATTCGTAGCGTGCTTCCATCCCGACAACCGCCACGCCCGCACCCCCACCTGGTCCGAAGACAACCCAGCCGGCCGCTGGCGAGCCTTCACATACGACGAACTCCTGGCCCGCGACAAAGTGAACCTGGACATCTTCTGGCTGCGGGACGAATCCCTGGAGGAGGCCGCCCACCTGCCCGACCCCGACGTGCTGGCGGCTGAGATCGTGGAAGACCTGCAGGCGGCGTTGGAACAGTTCCGGGAGATTGCAGAAGACCTGGAAGGTTGAGCGCCGTTTCCCTTTGAACCGCGCCACTTTTGTTGTATAATGTGGGCCGGTCTATCTACCCGCC
>JBHHXF010000583.1:0-2818 GCA_046756905.1 Anaerolineae bacterium
ACGGGGTGACGTAGTCGTAGTCGCCCGCTACCACCGGGCCGGCCAGCCGGCGAATCCAATCGGGCGTGATGCTGCGCAGATCGCTGTCCA
Source organism: Anaerolineae bacterium (assembly GCA_046756905.1). Lineage (GTDB taxonomy): Bacteria > Chloroflexota > Anaerolineae > Epilineales > JAANWY01 > JBHHTZ01. Next base: position 91 of record JBHHXF010000583.1, read on the forward strand.
CGACGACGCAGGCTTTCACGCCCAGCATCTCGGCCGCCTCGAAGATGGCGCGGAAGGCGCTGCCCTTGCCGGGCAAGCCCCGGTACTGGCCGGCCACCACCCCGACGCCGGCCGGCACGGGCGTGTTGCGGACCACATCCATGGTGTTGTCCGGCGAGCCGCCGTCGGAGTTCATGAGCACCGGCTTCAGGTCGGGGAAGTGCTCCACCATCCCCTGGGCGGCCTGCTGCACCACGTGGCGGATGGTGCCGGCGTTGTTGTAGCTTGGAATGCCGACCAACAGGTCAGCGTTACCGATGCCGGCCAGTTGCCGGCGGATGTCATCATTCAGCGCAGTCGGATAGCTCATGAATCAGTGCTCCCAAGGCATTCACTCATCAAGGCAACCAGATGGTTCTTCAACACGCTGTAAGAATAATACCGCCGGCCGAGCTGATAATTGTAATCGGTCATCTCAGCGGCCAGCTCGGGGTGGTGAAGAACACGCCGGGCGAATCGGACACAGTCCCCACCGATGAAGTCGTCGAAGCCGATCACCTTGAACCCTTTGGGCTGGATATCGGTCTTGAAGATTTCGTAGGTGTTTATCACGATGGGCCGGCAATAGTAGACCGTTTCCAGAAAGGCGTTGCCAAAGCCCTCCACAGACGAAGGATATGTGACCAGGTCAGCCTGCTGATAGATGTCGGCCAGGGAGAAGATGTCGCGCCCGTCCGGAGTCTGACCCCGTTCGTAGTCGATGTTGTCGGAGGCAGATAGCATCCGCACGCCCATGATGTCAGCGTACTCGCTCAAGTACTCGGCATACGTGTGACCTTCGTCGCCGGAGGCGTGGGAGACCACAAGAACGCAGTTCGAGTCCAGGCGATGTACCAGTTCAATTGCGTGCTCAATCCGTTTGCGAGGGACGATTCGTGTTGGTTGGAGCACCAGGTGCTCGTCAGAGCTGATGCCGAGCGCCGAGCGGACCCGGCTGGCATGGGCATCCGGTTCGGGCGGAGGCGACTCAAAATCCATCACATTGGGAATGAGCGTGGAACTGTCGCCAGTGCGCAACGCCAACTGGCGGGCGCCAAATGAATTGATAACTACATGATGAATTGAGGGCAAGGCAGGGGGAAAGGCAGCTCGCAGGTAGTCGGCGGCGGCAGAGACGGCAAACCGCTTTCGCTCCCACCAAAAGTCATGGTGGTGGCCAATGGTGGGGATGCCGGTTTCGGCGATCAATTCTGTCATCCCCAGGCCGAGAGGGACGTTCATCGGCAACGAGAGTGCGTTTTCCACCACCAACAGTTCCAGGTCGAAAGTCTGGACGAATTCGTGCAGCTTCTCCTTCAGGTAATACCTGAGCGCGTGAACCTGGCCTGATGTTGTGGACGACCGCGTGTAGCCATTGAACAGACTGGTGCTCAGAGCCTGGATGTCGGGGTGCTGGAAATGGGCTTCCGGCACAAGGAAAGTGCGGTCTTCTGGCCGGTCGGATTCGCCGGCGAAGAAGAAGCACTCATGCCCCATCTCCATCAGGATGCTCGACCATTTGGCGGTCTCCAGAGAGACGCCGTCGGTGCCAGCCAGACGAGTTGATACAAAACCGATTCGGTGCTGTCGGCCGTCCATCATAGCCTGACTCACGTCTCCTCCGGGCGGGGCAGGGGCACGAAGGACGGGTCCCACCACTTGGGTTCGTAGAGCTGGCCATGTTTACCCTCGAAGGGCTCGATCTCCTTGATGACTTTGGCCGGATTGCCGCCGACGATGGTGAAAGGCGGCACGTCCCTGGTGACGACGCTGCCGGCGGCCACAATCGCTCCTTTACCTATCGTCACCCCCTTAGTGATGATAACGCCGTTGCCCACCCAGACACTCTCTACCAGAGTGGTGGGTCTGTCAATGCGTGGGGTGTTGCCCGCACCGTGATAGTCGGTGTCCATGATCATCACATCCCAGGCGATGCCACAGTTGGGACCGATGATCACGCGCTTCTTGCAGTGGATCTCGGTGCGGTGGTTGATGTGGGTATAGTCGCCGATCTCCACGTGGCCGCCCGGCCCCACGCGGATGCGAACGCCGTCGAAGATTCTGACGTCGCCGATCAGGATAGTGCCGCCCTGGTCGAGGACCCAGAGAGGTCCGACCTTCTCCCAGGGGAAACTGGCGGTGAAATCGCCGCGCTCAAGTTCAGTGCGGATGGCGCGATAGTCTTGAAGCATGGAATTACCTCCTTCTGATGATCAGTATGCCGACCTCGCTGTTTCCAGTGAAATGCCGCTAGAGTCATCTCAGCATCCTGAGTAGCTGCGAACGCAGTGAAGCAGCGTATCGAAGGGTGCGGCCTACATACAGGCGCTGGCCACTGTCCCAACTCGCACCCTTCGATACGGTCTCCACTTCTTGTCGGCCTACTCAGGGTGCTAGCCTTGAATTCAGCCAAGCAGGGAGGTTTTTTCTTGACGTGCCCTTGTGAAGTCATTGTGGCAACAAGCGCAAGGTCACAATTTGGTATGGCCTGATGAAGTAACGCACCTGATGACCCTCTGTCTCCAATCGCTCGAGATTCTCCTCCAGCAAGTTGGCACGCCAGACCCTTGCGAGTGGGAAGCCGGCCGTTAGGGCGAACTCACCTCGCCGGCGCTGGCTTTCGTACAACCGCACGATCAAGCCCTGTCCGTCTTCGGCTTGTTTGATGGTTTCGACGACGATGTTCGGTTGGTCGACACGGATGAAAGGC
>JBHHXF010000584.1:0-2799 GCA_046756905.1 Anaerolineae bacterium
TACCGCAGCGCCTCTGCCGGCTGGAACTGGGTCGCTCGCCAGGCCGGATAGGCGCCGCCCACCGCGCCCAGCCCCAGGGCTACCAGCGCTCCCTGTACGAAGATGATCGGCTTGAAGCTGCCGGCCATCATTCCTCCGAAGGTTGGAACCTGACCCAGCAGCAGCACCAGCCCGACCCCCAGGGAAATGCCAACTACTCCTCCAATGACGCCGAGAATCAACGACTCCGAGAGAACCTGTTCCAGGATGCGCCGGCGGCGCCAGCCCAGCGCCCGCAGCACACCGATCTCGCGGGTACGCTCGAACACACTCATTAGCACGGTGTTCATCACCCCCACGCTGCCCACAATCACGGCGATGGAGGACAGGACTGTCACCATGGCGCGCGTTAGTTTCATGTCCTCCGTGTTCTCGATGAAATCGGCCGACCGGGACACGGATAGCTCCGGGTAACGACCGCCGATCTCCTGGATGACCTGATCCGCATGGTCGGGGTTCTTCAGCTTGATCTGGTAGTAGCTCACCTGGCGCGGTTTTTCGAACAGCGCCTGAGCCTCCCGCTGATCTATCACCGCGCCGATGTCCTGATAGCCGATGCCGGTCTCGAAAATGCCAACGATGCGGAATGGCCGGCCCGTGATACGCAGCAAGTCGCCCACCCGCTTGTTCAGGCTGTCGGCCGCCGGCCGGCCGATGATGACCTCCCCGCGGCCCTGAACAGTCCGTCCCTCCACCACCGTGAACTGCTGGATGGTGAACTGGCTGGGCTCAAGCCCAAAGACGAGGAGCATGGGAATATCCGATGTGCTAACGAAGCCCAGTACCATGCCGGATACCTCGTCCACGTCGGGCATGGTCGCCACGCGCCGGCCTACCCGTTCGTCGATGGTGCTCAGGCTCATGTCGGCCACGTTGGCCTGCATGGCCGCCAGATCCGTCCCGCTCCCGCTGATAAGGGCTGTGAACTGGTCGATGAACCCTTCCGTGATCGCTCCCAGGGCCACCACGACCGTCACCCCGATGGTGATGCCGCCGATGGTCAGCAGGGTCCGGGTTCGGCGCCGGCTCAGGTTGCGCAAGGCCGGCGGGATTGCCAGGCGTGGCAGCCCCCGACGCTGGTCCCGTTCCTCATCTTCGTCACCTCCGCCCCCACCGTCGCCGGCGCCACCCTCGTAGCGCAGCGCCTCCACCGGCTGGAGCTGTGCGGCTCGCCAGGCCGGATACGTGCCGGCCACCGCGCCCAGGGTTAGCGCGATGATGCCGGCCTCGATGAACAGTCGGGGCGAGAACTGGCCGATGATCATGCTGCTCATCCCTGGGTCCAGCGCCAGAAGCCTGACCAGGAGGACCCCCAACCCCATGCCCAGGAGTCCGCCCACGACGCTCAAGAGGACGGATTCGCCCAGAATCATCTGCAGGATGCTGCCGCGACGCCAGCCCAGCGCTCGCAGCACGCCGATCTCGCGCGTGCGCTCGAAGACGCTCATCATGATGGTGTTCATCATGCCCATGCCGCCCACGAGGGCAGCAATGAGGCCGATGCCCAGGGCGAAGGTTTCGAGCAGCGCATACACATCCTGCCGCTGGCCGGCGCCGGTCCCTAGGGAGACGAGGACATCTGGAATCCGGGCTTCGATCCGTTCCCGCACCAGCTCCGCCTGGCGTGGGTCGCGCAGCTTGATCTGGAACAGGCTGACCTGACGCGGTTTCTGGAAGATCATCTGCGCGTCCTTGAGGGTGATGACGCCGCCGGCCTCCTCGAAAGCGGCGCCCGTCTCGTAGATGCCCACGATGCGGAAGGTGTTGTCGAAGAACTGGAGGGTGTCGCCCACCTCTTTTGAAAGGTTGCGGGACGCACCTCGCCCGACGATGATCTCCCGCTCCCTGAGCAGCGCCCTGCCCTCTACAATCTTATAGTGGCCGATGGCATACTCCTGCGGATTGTAGCCGAAGATCAGGAAGAAGGGGATGCCTTCCAGTCGGACGCCGCTGTAGATGATGCCGGCCACCGACTGAACCTGCGGGAGCGCGGCCACCTGGTCGCCGATCTCCTCATCCAGGCTGCTGAGGAACAGGTCATACGCGTCAGCCTGCGACAGGGTGAGGTCGGCGTCCGAAGTGGCGAACAGGTTACCAAAGCTGTCGGCCATGCCGGCGCCGATGGCCGTGAGCGCGACGATGGCAGCGATGCCCAGAGCCACGCCCAGGATGGTCAGGATGCTGCGGGTTTTGCGTCGCAGGAGGTTTTTTAGAACCATGATGCTTCTCGCTGGGTGTTGGGTATTGGATATTGGGTATTGGCACTTATCCCATAGTTAGTACGTATGCAAGGCGTTGAGTGTTGCAGGCTGGCCGGCGTCTGGTGAGCGCCGGCTGGTGTGTTGCTGCCTGAGACTTCATTTTTAGCCTTGGCTAACTTATGAGTTAAGGATACCCGATTTTTTGGGTGGTGTCAAGTTGGTTCGTCTTGACAAATCGGGCTTCTGCCAGGTGTCGTGGCAGAGCCTTGCAGAATGCGGGGTTGGGGCAGGGACCAACAGCCGCACCGCCATCCGTAGGCTAGCCGTACTCCATCCGTCAGGTTCACCCTCCCCCCGGTTGAACAAAACGTGCCCCCCCGCCGTTATTACTGGTAGAGGTTTTCCATGTCCCGTGGTCAACTGCCCACTAACCACTAACCACTACCCACTAACCACTGCCCACTGACCACCACCGCAAGGGGGTTCACATCATGCGTCAACAAAAGCTTGTCGCCGCCGCACTGCTTCTCGCGTCCCTATTCCTGCTGCACACCTTCTC